>JAGAEE010000190.1 GCA_017613295.1 Desulfovibrio sp.
CGCCACAGCGGCAGCTCCGGCGAACGCTCCGGCCGCCACAGCGGCACAGGTTGCCGCAGCCGCTCCTACGGCCGGTATCGGGCAACGAGCCCATGTGCAAAACTTCGATGCGGCCTACTTCCAGCGTCCGCCCATGCCTTCCAGGTTGCCGGGCGCCTATGGCAAGCCTCAGGCATAAGCCCACATCCCCGTTTATACGGGAGTTCCCCAGTGAAACGCCTTCCGGTCCCGTACCGGAAGGCGTTTCGACACTGCATAGCCACTTCCCCTGACTGATTGTGCGCCGCGTCACAGAAATTCTTTCCTGGCGGCGTACAAACGTGCCCAGTGCAGAACGACTGGCACGCCTTCAAGAGGCTGCCCTGCACCCCCAATGCCGAGGATTGCGAGGAGGCGCGTTTGCGCCGGCAAGTCGCCCTCCAAAGGGCAATGCTACTGCCGACACCACTGACACTGGGCGAAGCCGATCTGTGCACCAGCCTCAGGTCCTTGTCACAGGCATGACAGCCCGTTTCAAGGGAAAAGTGTTTCACGATTTCTTGCCAGCCCGCGTCGAAACATGTACATAGCCCTTCGTTGAAGCGTTGTCTGTGAAACATCTCCCTGTGGTTTGCAACATGTCCCCATCTGCTTTTCTCTCTCCTGTGGCCGAGGGCTTACGGCGCGGTCTTCCCATCATGCTGGGCTATTTGCCCGTGGGTTTTGCCTTTGGCGTACTGGCCGTCAAGAACAATATTCCACCGGCCCTGGCCGTGGGCATGTCTGTCCTCATGTTTTCCGGCTCCGGCCAGTTTGTTTTTGCCAGCCTGTGGGGTGCCGGTGCCAACGCCCTGTCCATCATAGCGGCCGTACTCATCGTCAATCTGCGCTATTTGCTCCAGTCGGCTGCGGAAACCCCCTGGCTCTCTGCCTTGCCGCGCCTGCAACGTTTTCTGCTGGGTCTTGGCCTGACGGATGAGACCTTTGCCGTGCAGGTCACGGCTTTGCAACAGGGCTGGAGCTACAATTTGACCACGCTTTTCGTGTGCAACCACAGTACCCAGCTGGCCTGGGTATCGGGAACGGGTATTGGCGCCTTTTGCGGAGAACTGGTACGGGACGTGAAACCTCTGGGTCTGGACTACGCGCTCACGGCCATGTTTCTGGCGCTGCTGGTGCCGCAGTGCGTCAGTCGTCTGCACGTGGTCGTGGCCCTTTTCACGGCCGTTCTTTCCATTGCATTCAGGGGGGTGGGCATGAGCCAGTGGAACATCGCCTTGGCAACGGTGATTGGTGCCAGTCTTGGTGTCTGGCTGCTGCGACGCAGGGATCACAGCCCGCGCGTTTGCTCCGTCCACACCTCCGCAGATCCAGACACGAACGAAAGAGAAATACAGAGAGGACGCCATGTCTGACAGTTCAGCATACCCTTCAGGACTGCTGCTCTGTCTTCTGGGGAGCGTCGCGGCCACCCTTTTGCCCAAGGTGCTCCCCCTGACCTTTCTTAAGGGCGACAGCCTGCCGCCCCTGCTGCGCCAGTGGCTGTCCTTCGTGCCGGTTGCGGTCATGGCGGCTTTGGTGGGCCCTGACGTTTTTTTCTACGAAGGCCAATTCAATGCGAGCACTTCCAACCTTTTTCTCATGGTGGCTCTGCCTTCTCTGCTGTTGGCCTGGTGGAGCAAGAATTATTTTTTGACCATCGCCTTCGGTCTAGGACTGGTCATTCTGGCACGTGCCACAGGAATGTATTGATGGCATACGCGCAAGTCCATTCCTGTCCTCCCGCCCTGCGAAAACCCCCTCGCTCGACGCCAGCCCAGCCCCCTCCGCAACGCAGCTGCAGTCTGTTGGTGCGTCTGGCCCCGGAGCACACGGCCATGTTCCGTTTTCTTCTTGAAGCCTACGGCCACATGGCCTACTTCACGGTGCTGGAAAGACATACGGCCCTGTTGCGTCTTATTTTTTCACCGCACTGTGAAGATGGTGTGCGTGAGATGCTGTCCCAGATAGCACAGAGTCTGCCCTTGAGTGTCTGCGACTGGCCCTTCGAAAAGGGGAACTGTCAGAACCAGTGCTCGTCTACGGCATGACTGACTCCTGCTGGGTTCCGACGAATTTCATGCAAAAAGACTTTCGGGCACCGACGATTTCTGCTATACCTTTGCCGCTGCACGGCACTGGCAGCCTGCCCGGATCCACTGGCGTCCCTCACCCGTACCACCATAAAAAAACGGAGCGGTCATGCCCACACTGAAATATCGGCGCGTCCTGCTCAAACTGAGCGGTGAAGCCCTTGCCGGAGAACAAAAGACCGGCATTGATCCAGAAACTGTCTCTGTCATCTGCAAAGAAATCGGCTCCGTACTTGATATGGGCGTACAAATGGCCCTGGTCATCGGCGGTGGCAACATTTTTCGCGGTCTTTCTGGATCAGCCAAGGGCATGGAACGCTCCTCGGCCGATTACATGGGCATGCTGCCCACGGTTCTTAACGCCCTGGCGGTACAGGATATGCTGGAAAAACAGGGCTATCCCACGCGCGTTCTCTCGGCCATCACCATGCGGGAGGTCTGTGAACCATTCGTGCGTCGACGTGCCCTGCGCCATCTGGAAAAAGGCCGTGTTGTTATCTGCGCGGCAGGCACAGGCAACCCCTATTTTACCACAGACACCACGGCAGCCTTGCGTGGCATGGAGCTGAAGTGCGATGCCATCATCAAGGCCACTAAGGTTGACGGCATATATGACAGGGATCCAGTACGCTATCCCGATGCCGTCAAATTCAAAACCCTCAGCTACGACGAAACTCTGGCTCGCCGGCTTGGCGTCATGGACGCCACGGCTTTTGCCCTCGTGCGTGACAACAACGTGCCCATCATTGTCTGCCGTATGTTTGGCGGCGATATTCTTCGCGCCCTGTGCGGCGAGGCCGTGGGCACCATCGTGCAAGGTTGAGCCAGTGCCCTAGGAGGAATGTATGGATATTGACACCATCCTTCTGGATGCCGAAGACCGTATGGAAAAAGCTCTTGCCGCCCAGGACCGCGATTTTACCAAACTGCGCACGGGCCGGGCCACCACCGCCTTGGTGGACGGCATCAAGGCCGACTATTACGGCACACCCACGCCCATCGGCCAGATGGCCTCCGTGGCCGTGCCCGACAGCCGCACTGTCACCATCCAGCCCTGGGACAAGGGGGGAATTGCTGCGGTGGAAAAGGCCATCCTCAAATCCGACCTCGGCCTGACCCCCGTGAATGACGGCAAGATCATCCGCATTTCCGTACCACCCCTAACCGAGGAACGTCGCAAGGAACTGGTCAAGGTGGCGCGCAAGTACACCGAGGATGCCAAGGTCGCCGTACGCAACGTGCGTCGAGATGCCAACGATGCCCTCAAAAAGCTTGAGAAGGATAAGGTCATCAGCGAGGACGAACAAAAAAAGGCCATAGACGACGTGCAGAAACTGACTGACAGATTCGTGGCCGAAACCGACAAGAAGTGCTCAACAAAAGAAAAGGAAATCATGGAAATCTGACGCAGCAGAACGGCTTGCGCAGGTTTGTCCACAGTGATACGCGGCCTCCTTCTTGCTTCCCCACACCGCTCACCTGCCTTCAGTCGATGCAGGATCAATATTTGCGTACAGGATTTGCATGACGGAAGTTTTTGAAACATTGCCCCGGCACATAGCCATTATCATGGACGGCAACGGCCGATGGGCACAGGCTCGGGGGCTCCCCCGCGAAGCTGGCCACCGTGCAGGCGCGGAGACCGTGCGAACCATTGTCACGGCGTGCCGTGCCCGGCATATCCGGTATCTCACCCTCTACGCCTTTTCCAGTGAAAACTGGAATCGCCCCAGAACGGAAATTCGCGCCCTGTTCAGCTTGCTGCTGGAATTTTTGCGACGCGAGGTGCCCCATATGCAAGAACAAGGCATTGCCATGAAGGTGCTGGGGGAACTGGAAGGCCTGCCACTGGCCCAGCGTACCGCCTTGCGCCACGCCATGCAGCGTACACAGGAAGGCACTGACATGACGCTGAATCTTGCCCTCAACTACGGAGGACGAGGGGAACTGGTACGCGCCGTGCGCCAGATGCTGGATGAGGGACTGCGCGCCCAAGACGTCACGGAACAGACACTGGCCGAGTATCTGTACACTGCGGGCCAGCCGGACCCGGACCTGCTCATCCGCACGAGTGGGGAACTTCGCCTGAGCAACTATCTGCTCTACCAGTGCGCTTACAGCGAACTGTATTTCACCCCCGTGCCATGGCCGGATTTCGACGAATCACAGCTTGACCTCGCGCTTCAGGCCTACGCCGGTCGCTCTCGCCGTTTTGGAAAAACACAGGAGCAAATTGATGCCCATTGATCCAGAAATCCACAAGGTCGACGTGCGCCGCATCATCACCGGCCTTTCACTAGCCGTCCTGATCCTTCTGGTACTGTGGTGGCGCGGTCTGCCGTTGCTGTTCGTGATACTGCTGGCTTGCGCCCTTGGCCTGTGGGAATTCTATTCCCTTTTCTGGGGTTCCAGGGGCCGTCTGTCGAGCCGGCTCTGTGCCATTGCCCTTGGCTGGGGCATGCTCTGCCTCTCATGGATGCATCGCCCGCAGGACGCTCTCGTTTGCCTGGGAGCCGGTTTTGTGCTGGCGGCCATGAGTTTTCTTTTTCGCTGGGATGTGATTGAAGAGGAAAACGCCTTCTTCTCCAGTGGGATTTTCATGGCCGGACTGGCCTATGTGCCCCTGCTACTGCTGCCGGCCACCTATTTGTCCACAACCAAGCTCATATTCGTCATCGCGGCCGTGGCCATATCCGACACGGCCGCCTATTTTGTGGGCACACGTTTTGGGCATCACAAGCTCTGGCCCCGAGTCAGCCCCAAGAAAAGCTCGGAGGGCGCCGTGGGCAGCCTTGTGGCCTGTGTCATTTTCTGCGCCATATACGGAGCCATTTACGGGAAAACGGGATGGTTTTCCTTTGCCCTGCTGGGAATTGCCGTCAACGCCTTCGCGCAGGTGGGCGATCTTTTTGAATCGGCGCTCAAACGATCCGTCAATGTGAAGGATTCCGGCAATTTGCTCCCCGGTCACGGCGGCCTGCTTGACCGCGCTGACAGCCTGCTTTTTGCCATGCCCATGGTGGCCGTGGTGGATCAGTGGTTTTTCTTCTTTTGACGTTTTGAAAGCGTCGCTTCAAACCCTCCGTGGAGACGAGCGTTATGGCAACCCTTTGGCCCGGACAGGGCGGGCCATCTATCAACTACATAAGCCGCCCCCCCGCTGAAGACTGGATTCGCGAACGTCCGCACGGTCTGGTGGTGCTGGGGTCCACTGGTTCCATCGGGCGCAGTGCCATGTCCGTCCTTGAATCGCAGCCACAGTTCTTCCGTGTGGAAGGGCTTGCCTGTGCGCGGCATGTGACTCTGCTGGCGCAGCAGGCCTTGCGCTGGCGTCCCGCTCATTTGGCCGTGCTGGACGAGGAAGCTGCCGCACAGTTGAACATGCTGTTGTCAGATGGATACCGACCCAGGATTCTTGTTGGCCGTGATGGCTACGCGGAACTCGCCGCCTTACCCCAGGCCTCCACGGTACTTTCCGCACAGTCGGGCTCTGCCGGACTGACTGGCACACTGTCAGCGGCCTTGGCGGGCAAGGTTATCTGCCTGGCCAACAAGGAATCTCTGGTACTGGCGGGAGATCTCGTGCGCCGTCTCTGTGCCAGCAGCGGTGCCGTCATCCTTCCCGTGGATTCGGAACACAATGCCATTTTCCAGTGTGTGGCCGGACGTGGGCAGGAGGTGCGCCGTCTTGTTCTCACAGCTTCGGGCGGTCCCTTCAGAGGCTATAGCCGGGAAGCGTTGCGCCTCGTAACGCCCGACCAGGCTCTCAGGCACCCCAATTGGAGCATGGGTGCAAAAATCACCATTGACTCTGCCACACTCATGAACAAGGGGCTGGAAATCATCGAGGCATTCCACCTCTATGGGGTGTCAGTACAAAACCTGAAGGTTTTGGTGCATCCGCAGTCAGTGGTGCATTCCCTTGTGGAACTTGCTGACGGCAGCCAGTTGGCGCAGTTGGGAACGCCTGATATGCGGCTGGCCATTGCGGCCTGCTTGCTCTGGCCACACTGCATGCCCGTTCAGGTGCCCCCTCTTGACTTGACCTCAAAATCTCTTACCTTCCACGAGCCGGAAGAAGATAATTTCCCCTGTCTGAATCTCGCCCGATCGGCGCTGGAAGGTCGGGGTGGCCGGTGTGTCGTTTTGAATGCGGCCAATGAAGCGGCAGTGGAACTTTTCCTCTCCGGCCGTTGTTCATTCCTGGACATACCCCGACTGGTGGCGGCGGCCCTCAAGGCCCACGAAGACAGTCTTCCCGGCCATCAGCCATTCTGCGCGCCCTTTGATCCTGTGAGCGAGAAAGGGGCATGCACCCTTGAGCGGGAAACGCATACTCTGGCCGAGCGCATCGAGCGTCTTGACCGTCGAAGCCGCGAGCTGGTTCATGTCCTGGCGCGCGACGGAGGTACCCTGTGCTGACAACCGTTGTTGCTGTGGTTATTGTTTTGGGCGGCCTGATTTTTTTTCACGAATTGGGCCATTTCAGTGTTGCCAGAGCTCTGGGAATGGGGGTTTCCACCTTTTCCCTGGGCTTCGGCCCCAAGATCCTTCGCTGCAAGAGGGGCAAGACGGAATACGCCCTCTCCCTGGTACCTTTAGGCGGGTACGTGGCCCTGGTGGGGGAGAGCGACCCCAGGGATATTCCCGAAGGTTTTACCACCGGTGAAAGTTTTGCCCTGCGTCCGGCCTGGCAACGGCTGATGGTTGTGGCTGCAGGGCCTTTGTCTAACATCCTTCTGGCATGGCTGCTGTGCTGGATCCTGGCTTTTGGCTGGGGAACGCCCGTGCCTCTTGCTCAGGTGGGCAGTGTACTCCAGAACAGCGCCGCTGAGCGTGCCGGCATTCAGCCCGGCGACATGGTGCTTGCCATTGACGACACCCCCGTGGAAAGCTGGAAGACCATGGCCGAGGCCATCGCCGCCGCCGGGGGACGTCCTCTGCGACTCACCCTTTCCCGACCAGATCCGCAACCAGCCGCAACGCCTGGCAATTTGGCGGAAAATGCGCCGGAACACGCCACGGAAGTGCATGTGGAACTGACACCTCAGCGTTCGGTGCGCAAGACCATCTTTGGCGAGGAGGAAGAGGCGTGGCTTATCGGCATCACGAGTTCGGGTTCGGTACGCCTTGAGCAGCACGGCCCGGGTGACGCCGCCGTCGCCGGCCTGCGCCAGACAGGGGAAATGCTGAGTTTGACATGGCAGAGCTTTGTCAAACTGGCCCAGCGTGTGGTGCCTCTGGATCAAGTGGGTGGTCCCATCATGATCATGCAGATGGTGGGACATCAGGCCCATGAGGGTCTTGCCGGTCTTCTGGCCCTTTCGGCGCTTATCAGCGTCAACCTGGGCATTCTCAATCTGTTGCCCATCCCAGTACTGGACGGTGGCACCATCACCTTCTGCCTCTGGGAGCTGGTTTTTCGACGCCCCCTGCACGAAAAAATCCAGGAATACTCCATGCGTCTGGGTATCGCCCTCCTGGTGTTGCTTATGCTGCTGGCAACATACAACGATATCTGGCGCATTCTCAAAACGACAGGATGGTTCGGGAGCGGGTCATGATTCATGGAACGGGGCTGGAACTTATCCTTAACGCGGCGGAAGGTGCCCTGCAGATACTCATCACGGAAGAGGAACGTCTGATTTGCGCGCAGCAGTGGCACAGGCCGGAGAGGGGTGTGGAAATCCTGACTCCGGCTCTGGCTCTCATGTGTCGGACACTGGGAATCAAACCAACGGATTTTCGGCGTATTGCCTGCGTGCGGGGGCCAGGATCCTTCACGGGCATACGCCTTGTGCTGTCTACGGCCGCCAGCCTGCGGCGCACGGGTCAGGCACAGCTGGCCGGTCTCGACTACATGCAGGCCCTGGCCACCAGTGTGGCCCAACGCCGCTCACTGCCTTACGGTGTGCGTATTTGGACGCTCACCCATGCACGGCGGAATCTCATGCATTGTCAGCTCTTTGTGTCTTACGGGCCGAGAATTCCTGCCCAGCCCCTGGATAGAGTCGAACTTCGCACGCCCCAGGAAGCCCTTCGATATCTCCAAGAATCCATCGAGTCACAGGTAACCTGCGTCTGGGTTTGCGGCAGTGGTCTGGTGCGCAATCGTTCGGTTTTTCAGTCTCTGGACGGCATGGGGGAACTGCCCCTGCCTGTTGACAGCCGAATGGTCGCCCTGCCGGATCTTACCCTGCCTGACAATGCCGCCCTTTGCCTGCTGGCCCGTCACGGCGATTACCTGGATGAAGACGTGGAGCCACTGTACGTACGCCCATGTGACGCGGTGGAAAACCTTCCCCAACTGGCCCGGAGAATGGGCATGACGGGGGAGGACGCCTGCGCCGCCTTGAAGGCACGCCTGGAGTTGGCGCCACACAGCGAAATATAATCCATCTTAGATGATCGACGTCTCCACCGATTCCGTTTTGTTGACGGGCTTGCCTCTCTGAACCATAAGAAGTTGATGGATTGAATGCCTTGGATCATGGCAAGGAGTGGAATACCTCAATATAGCGCATGGCTTCTCCTTTCCATATGACGAATGCGGAGCAAAACATAGGTGAAGGTCGAGCGTGGTCCGCAGCAGGTACCAATTTCTTCTTGCCTTGTTGGTAACGCAAAGGCTAGCATGGGCCTCACCACAGGCCCATTAATCCTAAGCTGTCGGAAATTCCCTTACTTTAGAGCATGATGCCGTTGAACGTTTTCATGCCGGTTGCGGGGCATAGCGCGATGGCTTCATTGGTTCCGAGAGCGCGGGCAGTCTAAGGGGGCAGCATGTACATTGTTACCGGAGGGGCGGGTTTTATCGGCAGCGCCATGGTGTGGCGTCTCAATAAGGCGGGTATCACCGACATCCTGGTGGTGGACAATCTTGCCAGTACGGAAAAATGGAAAAATCTCGTTAACCGGCGCTATGCTGGCTACATGCACAGGTCAGCCTTTTTGGAGGCAATGGGCCACAATTCTTTCCCCGGCAGGGTTGAAGCTGTCATTCATTTGGGAGCCTGTTCCTCCACCACAGAACGCGATGCCGATTTTCTCATGTCCAACAATACCTCTTATAGCCAGGAGGTTTGCCGTTTTGCGCTGGAAAAGGGGGCGCGATTTATCAACGCCAGTTCCGCCGCCACCTACGGCGACGGGTCGCAGGGTTTTGTGGACGCACAGGAACGCCTGCACCAGCTCAAGCCGCTGAACATGTACGGCTACTCCAAGCAGCTTTTTGACCTCTGGCTTGTTGACAACGGTATGGCGGACAAAGTGGTCAGTCTGAAGTTTTTCAACGTCTACGGTCCCAACGAATATCACAAGGATGACATGCGCAGCGTGGTGTGCAAGGCTTTCCACGAAATTTCGGCATCGGGACGGCTGCGCCTTTTCAAGTCATGCCATCCTGACTACCCGGACGGCGGGCAAAAGCGCTATTTTGTCTATGTGAAAGACTGCGTGGAGCTCATTTTTCGTTTGCTGCAGCACCCGGATATTAACGGCATCCGTAATGTGGGTACGGGGCAGGCACGTACCTGGAATGATCTCGCCCACGCCGTGTTCAAGGCCATGCACAGGGAGCCTGCCATCGACTATGTGGACATGCCGCTGCATTTACAGGGAAAATACCAGAATTTTACCCAAGCGGACATGTCGTGGCTGGAAAAGGAAGGGCTCGACCTGGCCTTTCCCTTTATGTCGCTGGAGGATGGTGTGGATGACTACGTTCGTCATTACCTGGCCCTGCCCGATCCCTATTTGGAGATGGTGTAGGCGCAAAGAATCCCTGTGAGGACTTGGGGAAGGTATGTCCACTCATCCCATTGCCATTCGCGCAAAAACCATCATCACTATGGCTGGTGAGGGAGCCGTACGCAGTGCCCAGCTTTTTGCGCCGTTGAAAAGGATCGAAAACGGCGTTTTGCTGGTGCGTAATGGCCTTGTGGAGGAGGTGCGTCCCTGGTCGGAGGGCAGCCTTCCGACGGGGGCCATCGTGCGCGATTTGGGGCCTGTGTGCCTCATGCCGGCTTGTGTCAATGCGCATGTGCATCTGGAGTTGTCGCACCTTGTGGGGAAAACGCGATGGGGCAAGGGATTTGCTCGATGGTTAGAGAGCCTTGTGCCCCTTCTGGCTCTGCCTCCGGACGAAAGCTGTATTGCCAAGGCCTGCTTGGACATGTGGAGTGCTGGCACACTGTATGTGGGCAATATCGCCGGTTCTTTGCCCAGGGGTATGGCCCTGGCCGACGCGGCCTGCCGTGGCTCAGGGCTGATCGTCAGGCATTTTTGCGAATGGTTTGGCTTTGGTGAACCTTTTGTCGACGGGCAGCGTCCCTGGCCACCGCGCTGTCGCGCCTATGTGACGTCCAACAATGCCGTTGCGGCATGCGCGTCACCAGCCGGGCACGCTCTGTACTCCACGGACCCGCAAGTACTGGCATCGGCCCACGCAGACTGTGTTCGTATGGGGCGCGTGTTTGCCCTTCATCTGGCAGAATCGCCAGAGGAAACAGAGTTCCTGACCACGGGTGGAGGTCCCTTGCGTACCATCTACGAACAGGCGGTACTCCCGCCGAACTGGATGCCCCCGGGCTTGCGGCCTCTTGCTTACGCCATGAAACTGGGGCTACTGGCCCCCGGTACTTTGGCCGTTCACGGCGTGCATCTGGACGTCCAGGAAGCCGAGGTCCTTGCGGCCAGTGGTGCGGCCCTGTGTCTTTGCCCCAGGTCCAACCGCAATATCGGTGTGGGTGTCGCCCCCGTGCGCAAGCTCATGGAGAGCGGCTGTCTGCTCTGTCTGGGAACGGATGGTCTGACCTCCAACCGCAGTCTGGACGTACGCCAGGAGGCCGTGTGGCTGCGTGAAACGCTGGACGTGCCGCCCGAAGCCCTGGTCCGGCTTTTGACGATCAATGGGGCGACCGCTCTTGGTATGACATCGCATGGCATGGGGCGGCTGGTGCCTGGCAGTCCGGCCGCTTTCTGCATTCTCCCGGAGTCTTTGGTATGTTGACAGATTTTTTTGTCTCCTTTTTGACGCAGGAGGCCCCATGGCTATTGTCAGGACGCGACCTTACTGGCAGAATTTTGTGTGACTCATGTTGTCTCAGGGCCTGTCGGGGTGGCCGTGACATGAGAAAAATGCAACCGTCTGAGTAGGATACCATGAACGAGGAAGTGTTGGACTGGAAGGGGATTCTTTCCACGGGAACATACCCACGTGCCGAGTACACGAAGTTGCTGCGTGAATTCATGACACGGGAACGGGATACTGCGGGACAAATCGAGCAGGCGTTGAAAAACGGTCATTCAGAAGAGGCTCGGGCTTTGGTGCACTCCATCAAAGAAGCTGCGGGGAATCTGGGGGCAAAGGCTCTGGCTGCGGCTTCACTTGAACTGGAAATAGCCATCAAGGCCGGCGCTGACACGGCACCTGTCTTCGGGCATTTTTCCTCTGCGCATACGGATGCCTTGGTGAGCATGCACACCTTCCTGTCACAGTGAGGCTTTCATGCCAGGCCGGCTGTCTTTCGCAGAAAATGCTGAAGGTCGTGTATTTCCTCGCACAAGGCGGGGTAGTCAAAGCGCGTGAATCGGCCGTCCTGGTACAAAATCTCGCCGGCCACCATGGTCAAGCGTGTTTCCATGCCTGTGGCTGAGTAGACAATCTGGGAAATCTCGTTGTGCAGGGGTTGCATGTTGGGCTCGGTGAGGTCCAAGGCAACACAGTCAGCGGCCTGCCCAGGTGCCAGTGAACCCAGTCGCGGGTCTCCGAAAGCTCTGGCCCCGGCAAGGGTGGCCATGTCAAACGCTGTCCGGGCCGGCAGGCTGACGGGGTTGGCCGTGTGCAGTTTGTGCAGGAGTGCGGCCCGTCGCATTTCTGTGAAGATGCTCAGGCGATTGTTGCTGGCCGCGCCGTCAGTGCCAAGGGCCACGGTCATGCCGTGCTTCAGCATGGATGTCACAGGCGCCGTGCCGGAAGCCAACTTCATGTTGGAAGACGGGTTGTGCACCACTACGGCGTTGTGACTGTGAAGTACGGCCAGTTCTTCTTCAGTAACATCCACTACATGCGCCAGTGAGCAGGGCAGTTCCAGCAGCCCCAGATTGCGACAGTAATCTATCGGGCGGCGCCCGTGTGCTTTTAGGCACACTCGCGTTTCCTCCGGAGTCTCGGCCAGGTGGATATGCAGGGGCAGGTCAAGCTCCGCAGCCAAGTCACGGCAGGCGGCGAGGATTTGCGGCGTAGTGGTGTAGACGCTGTGGGGCATGACAGCCACGCGTAATCTGTCGTGTCCGCGATACCGTGACACCAGGTCTCGGGTGGCCTCCAAAGCTGCTGTCGGTGTGGGGCAGGCGGCGGAGGGAAAGGCAAACACGACTTCCCCTGCGAGACAACGCAGACCTGCTGTGGCCGCAGCCTCCAGAACATCGGCTTCAAAAATGTACATGTCTGTGCATGCCGTAGTGCCCGTTCGCAACATTTCCGCGAAACCCAGTAGGCTGCCCAGGCGTACTAGGCGCGGCGTCAGGTGGTGTTCTACAGGAAAAATGCGTTTGTTAAGCCAGTCCATGAGGGGCATGTCATCAGCAAGACCGCGCAATATGGTCATGGCCACATGGGTATGCGCGTTAATGAGACCAGGTAGAATGAGCGATTTCCCGAGATTTAGGCATGTGTCTGCCTGCCATCGACGCGTCATTTCGTCGGTGGTGCCAATATCCGAAATCAGGCCGTGGTCGATGGCCATTGAGGCAGAATCCAGCACGTGACGTTCAGCATCCTGCGTGACAATGCGGGCGGCGTGTAGCAGAATTTGGCAGTGAGGCATGGAAACTCCTTGCTGTGACGGTTTCTGAACGTGCTATATGGCAAGCGACACTGTACAGCAATATCCCGCCGTCGAAAAGCCATTCGCCCACACGAGCCTTTTTGTAAGACTTGCATGATTGGCGTCATACGTATACAATTAATTGTTCGTCTTGTCTGTACGGAGCGCCCTAGCTTACGCTTGTACAGTTTTTGCTCCGTATTTCTTGTATTTTCGCACACATTGGAGGTGCGTTTTGTTTGCATCCATAGCTCATGCCATGGGTGGCGCCCCAGCGGGCGGCACACCCGCAGGCGGTACGGAAATGCTGATGCAGTTCATGCCGCTCATCCTTATGTTTCTGATTTTCTGGTTTCTGCTCATCAGACCTCAGCAAAAGCGGGCCAAGGCGCATAAGCAGATGCTGGCCGAACTGAAACGCGGTGACCACGTCATGACGGGAAGTGGCCTTATCGGACGCATTCTCGAAATTGATGAAGAGCAGGTGCTGCTTGAATGTGGCGAAGCCAAGCTTCGCATTTCTCGGGGGGGCCATAGGAGGTCTGATGCCGGCCAAGGGAGCCAAGGAAGCCAAGGCGGAAAAGGTCGATAAGGAAGAGAAAAAAGAGAAATCGTAGTGCGTATGGGTGGATGGCGTGAAGCCGTCCACCCTTTTGTCGATTGAGTGTGAAACGACCACTCGTGTTGGCTCGTGCCCCATGCGCACCGGGCCTCTGTTTTGTTTGTGTGGAAGGTGGAATGATGGGTTTGCGTTGGCGTTTGTGTATAGCCGTTGTCGTGTTTGCCGTGTCTCTGGTGTACGCGCTTCCCAGCGTGCCCTACCTCGGAAAGGCGCTGAAAGATGTATTGCCGTCGGGAAAGATCAATCTTGGCCTGGACCTTAAGGGGGGCATACATTTGACCCTCGGAGTGGAAGTGGCCAAGGCGGTGGGCAATTCTCTCGCCCTGGCCGGTCAGGACCTGCGACGTTTGGCAGAGGACGAAAAAATTGTCGTGCTGCGTCCCCGTGTCGTGGGTGGCACGTCTTTAGAATTTGTTCTGCCTCGCGCTGAGAGTGAAAAATCTCTGCGTGAGCTGCTAGCCCGTCATTTCCCGCAGCTGGAGGTGGGGGAGCCTCAGAAGGGCGAATCCGGCCAGTTGCGTTTTGTAGCGCATTTTACAGATCAGGAAATCAAGCGGCTGGAAGATTTGGCACTGGATCAGGCGCTGCGCACAATCCGAAATCGTATAGACCAGTTTGGCGTTGCTGAACCCGATATTCGAAAACAGGCCGGAAATCGTATTCAGGTGCAGCTGCCCGGCATATCCGACCCGCGACGCGCTGTACAGATCATCGGGCAGACAGCCCATCTGGAATTCCATCTCGTGCGTGACGACGTGGATCCCGGCAAGGCCATGTTGCCTCCCGGTGTCATCGCTCTGCCCATGCAGGAAAGGAATGGCAAGGTACGCCATATAGCCGTGGAAAGGGATGCCATGCTGACCGGTGAGGACGTTTCCGACGCAAGACCTGCGTTTGACAATCTGAACCAGGCTTATGTCACGCTGAATTTCAATTCCCGCGGGGCGCGCATTTTTGAGCGTGTGACGAGCGAGAACGTGGGACGTGGCATGGCCATTGTCCTGGACGGCACTGTCTATTCCGCGCCTGTCATCCGTGAACGCATTGGTGGCGGCAGGGCCAGCATTTCAGGCAGTTTTACCACGGCTGAGGCACAGGATTTGGCCATCGTGTTGCGGGCAGGTTCCCTTCCGGCACCTGTGACGGTATTGGAAGAGCGCACAGTGGGACCCTCGCTGGGGCAGGAGGCCATCGACAGTGGCATACGGGCCGCTTTGGTCGGTGCCGTGGGTGTGCTGCTGTTCATTGGTATTTACTATGGGTTAAGTGGCATTATTGCTGATGGCATGCTTTGCTTCACCATGCTCATCATCATGGCGGGCATGGCGGCTTTTGGTGCGACGTTGACTCTGCCCGGCATAGCGGGCATCGTCCTGACCATCGGCATGGCCGTCGACGCCAATGTGCTCATTTATGAACGCATACGCGAGGAACTGCGTCTGGGGCTCACTCCGCTGGCGGCTGTGCGTGCCGGTTTTGACCGGGCGACCATTTCCATCACGGATTCCAACCTCACCACCATAATTGTGACCGTAATATTGTATCAGTTCGGCACTGGGCCGGTGCGTGGTTTTGCCGTTACTCTGGGACTGGGGATAGTGGCTTCCATGTTTACGGCCATTTTTGTCTCACGGGCTATTTTCGAAACGTGGGCGCGACGCTGCGGGCCCGATGGTATCAGCATCTAGGGGGACGACCATGGGTTTCGCATTTATCAAAAACGACACGAACTTGGATTTTGTCGGTGTGCGTCGTATAGCTTACGCTGTATCCGTTCTGCTGCTTCTGGTCGGAGTGGCAGGTGCCGTCTTTGGCAATGGTCCGAAACTGGGTATTGACTTTGCCGGCGGTGTTATCGTTCAGGTCCAGTTTCAACAAACAGTGGATGATAATACTTTAAAGAAAAGTCTGGACATCCCCTCCCTCCCTGGCATCACCACACAACGTTTTGGTGACACCGGGCGTGATTTCTTACTGCGTTTTTCACAGACAAACAGCGGTGACGCCACACAGTTGCGCACCACTGTGATGGAGACATTGCAGGCGTCCTTTCCCGACAACAGGGCCGAAATACAAAGACTTGAAGTGGTTGGTCCCAAAGTGGGAGCGGATTTGACAAACAAGGCTCTGAACGCGCTGTACTATTCCATTTTGCTCATAGCGGTCTATATCTCAGGCCGATTCGAACAGCGGTGGATGGCAGGAGCGGCCATGGCCGCCGTCCTCTGGGGTGGGGTCTATTTGGTAGGTCTGACTGGGGTTGGCATGGGCTGGCTGGTGTTGGTGGCCCTGGGTATCACCCTGGTGGTCTGCTTTGCCTTGCGCTTGAATTTTGCTCTTGGCGCACTGGTGGCCCTGATGCATGACGTCGCCATAACCGTGGGGCTGCTCTCGCTTATGGGCGTCGAACTGGATCTGAACGTACTCGCAGCTTTGCTGACGCTTATCGGGTACTCGCTCAACGATACCATCATCGTCTATGATCGTTTGAGGGAAAATCTGCGTGCCACACCCAAAATGGGCATGGCTCAAATCATAAACCGCAGTGTGAACCAGACACTGTCGCGCACCATCCTCACCAGTGGCACCACAGCCGTGGCCACGCTGGCCTTGTTGCTGCTGGGTGGCGGTGTCATTCACGATTTTGCGCTGACCATGCTTATTGGCGTGATCATCGGCACCTATTCGTCCATATTCGTGGCCTCTGCCATTCTTTTGTCCCTGGGAGATACAGCCTTCTATGTTTCCCTGGTGCAGAAGGAAAACTACGAGCGACCGGGTGAACACGGCATAGTTTAGCCGTGCTCTCTTGGCTGTCTTCCCATTGGCAGACGCGTGGCGGGCTTCCCTTTGCTGGAGTCGGCCATGCGTTTTGCAGATTGGTTCGTCCGTCTGAGAAAGGTACGGTCAGTGCCTTGAGGGAAGTTTCATGCCGCAATTATCTCAGGTGATGTCGCGTCTTCCCAACAACATTGAAGTGCACATGAGTACCATGGGCCATGTGGTCTGGGTATGTTGGAGCGACAATGTTGCATCGGCCGTGGGGCAAATTCTGATGACCTACGGCGGTATGCCAGTGGTTGAGGACGACGAGCAGGCCGTTTGGTTTTTTTTCACGGATGATGTCTTTTTGGCGTTAGCCAGACTGATGGTATGGGGGAGTTTTCATGAGCTGCCAGTGGCCGTGGAGCTCTTCCCTGGACGTTTGCAGTTTGGCCGTAAGGGGGACTCCAATCTTCTCATGGATGGTGTCCTTCTCGCGCAGAAGGTCATTGTTCCTGATAGACTAGAGGTGTGGATTCATCCCAAAAGTCGCGAAGGCAAAAATGCCTTGCCCGGCATCACCTTTCAACGTCAACCCGGACGTCAGGGTATGGCAGGCCTCGATTGGGCCACCATGACAGTGGACGTCCGCATGCCGTACACTTCCACGCAGTCATGGTTTGCCCTTGTCCATCCTCTTGGCAGTCCGCTTGACAAAAATTTTCAGGACGGCTGGGAAGCCATCTTCAAACGTATTGAGGAGATACTGCAGCGCCACAAGATAAAGTCCCTTCTCAATGAGACTTTTTTGATGATCTCGTTGGAAAATCTGATGATGTTGCGCACGTTTATGCGCGACTATCTTCAAGCGTTCAGCGGGGAGGATAGTGTCAGATGGCCCTGTGTGTGCGTGGTGGCTGACAGAAATAATCTCAATTTCAATGTCGATCTTCCCAAAAAAATTGGGTTGAAGTGGGACAGCCTAGCACCGGATTTCCCCTATCTTACCTACCGAAATGCCTATTTGCTGGGCGGTGGCTTTTCTGTTCGTGATTTACGCTACTCTGGTGACCAGGCTTCGGTGGATAACTGGTGTAACGTGATGTTGGATGGTGATAGCCTCACCACCAAGACCCTTCCTCTGCTGATGCCTGGCAATCTGATAGAGTCGACGGAGTCCGGGATTGGCTGTATTTACTGCGGCCTGCCTTGTCATGAAGCGTCCCAGTGCCCCACACGAAGCTGTAACCCCTCGGATTCTTCCGTTTGGGAAGAGTTGGGTGAATTTGACCTAGATGGCATCAACGATGCTTTCAAGAAAATAGAAAACGTCCTGACGACCAAGGGGCATGCCGGTTACCTTGAGCTGCTGGATGGCAACGATCCGTCTTCGGTTGTAATGCGGGCCGTGCTGGAAATCTCTTCTCTCGGACAGTTGCGTAACGTGCCTCAGCATTGGCTGTACCGTATGCAGGAACCGGACCCCGATGAAGAACCTCCACAACGTGATGACAGCCCTTCCTGGGGGTTTCTTGAAAAACTTGTCAACACCGGTATTGACGATCTGACCACTCTGGGCAAGAAAATCTCTGAGAGCATGACACGCTATCAGCGCGATTCACGATTGCGCATGGTGGCAGGTTTTGTACAGATAGAGCGCAGTAATTTCGAACAGGCGGAGTCTTTTTTCAAGGAGGCAGCATCGCTGACGGTTTCTCCGGCCATGCAGGCGTGGAACGAATTCTTTGAAGCCCGTATCGCCGAGGAACAAGGCCATTACCCTCAGGCTCTTGAACATTATTCTCAGATACAGCGTGTCATGCCACACTGGCGTGATATCAGGTACAGGTCGATAGTCTGCAGGGTGAAGATGGGTTTTAGCGAGCCCGTGCTGGAGCCTTTGAACAAGCTTGTCCGGGAAGATGCGTCTTATTTTTATCGGGCATTGATTGATCCTTCCCTCGAACGGGGACGCTTGATGGTGCTTTCCATACTCCACGATCTGTCTGAAGAGGCGCGAAACGCGGCCGAAAATGACAGGAAACGTCTTGCGGAGATGTGTAACAGGATCAATGAGTGGTTTCCAGAGGATCATCCGGTCCAGCTGGATCTGGGAACGCGTCTGCGAGCCCTGCATGAACAGGTGTCTGTCGACAGCTATTTGATGTCACTCAGGGTCATGGCGGTGCGTCCTGAGCTGGAGAGGGAACTGGAGGAACATATAGCCCATGAGGTGGAGGACCTTCGCAACCGTTACAAGTATTTTCTTGATGTCCTTCAGGAAATTCGTGATGAAGCCTCATGGTTTCCCTTCCCTGGTGCGCTGAAGGAATTTAGCCAGGAGTTCAACGAAAGCGCGGGCATTATCAACCGCGCCTTTGCCTGCAACTTCAAGGAGTCGGCAGCGTTCAAGGCAGCAAGGGCTGAAACGACGAAACTTGCTGAATTGTTGCGAAGTCTTCGCAATCGCTTGAAATCATTGCGAATGGTACGTGACGGAACTTTGTTTGGCCTGACTTTCTTGAAAACCTTGTTGTGGGTTGAGGCCGTGGGACTGCTGATTTGTTTTGTAACGGTACCGGTCATCTATTTTTGGGGAGAAAGCCTGCACCTCGGGTGGCTCAAGAATCTTCTGGGATCTGAACCGTGGTCAGTACAGAAAGTGCTGATACTCATTGTTTCTCTGATGTCTACAGGTTTGGCGGCTTTGCGGTCTACCCTGGTTTTTGACAGTAAAAGGGAAAAGCTCCTGGCCGAGGCACGACGACAGCGCGAGGAGGCGCAGCAGAATCGCCTGGAGCGCATTCGTCAGCAACGTCGTATGGCAGTGGGAAACGCTCAAAAGGAAGAGGAAGACGCGTCAGAATAGATTTGGCTTTTCACTTGTGTAGTGAGAACACGTTGCTTTTACTGTGAACAGAGGGAGGGTCGTGCATGCCTGAGTTGAAGGATTTTGCTATGTATGACATTGATTGGAATCTTAGCCCTGAACACGCCGTAACCATGTATCTTGAATGGGGTAACAATGATTGGCACGCCGAATACCCTCCAGTGCGTTCCAGGGAAGACGTGTCACAATATTTTGTTGTGGACAGTTGGCAGGATCCGCCCGTCATACGGCTTGTACGTCGAAATTCTGAAAAGGCAGAAGATCTCTATACCATGCCTGTTCCAGAAGAGCTGCTTGAGGATTTTTACAGAATCAATGGCAGGGTTCGAGGCGTCAGTGCGCCTAGTCCGGCCATTTTGAACTGGTTGAAGCGGGAATTGGGGCAGGAATGAGGGGGGAACTCTGACTGTAGATGACGCGACCACACGACGGATCAATGGTCGCGTCAGAAATGCTTATGTTCGCGGACGGTCTGCCAATGCTGCCGTGATTTCGGCCTGAGCCGCAACTTTGCCATCCACAAAAGCTTTTGCTTCCATTTTGCAAAGGCCAAGTTTCATACGCAGATTGCCGCACTCAAGATCAAGACGGTCACCCGGCACAACCTGACGTCGAAATTTGACGCCGTCTAACCCGGTAAACAGAAAAAGTTTGTTCTCGACAGAATCCAAACCAGATGCGGCCAGCAGCCCTCCTGTCTGTGCCAGGGCTTCCACAATCAGCACTCCCGGCATGATAGGTACGCCGGGGAAATGCCCCTGAAAGAACGGTTCATTGAAGGTAACGTTTTTATAAGCCTTGATGTGTGAGCCGGGTACGCATTCCACCACCCTGTCCACAAGAAGAAATGGATAGCGGTGTGGCAATAAGTTCATGATACGCTGAATGTCCATTTCTTGCTTTGTCGTATCCTGCATGATTCGGCTCCCGTCGTTCAATGACGCACATTGTAGAAAAAGGGGCCTCCGCGTTATTGCTGAGAGGCCCCGTAAGATGCTTCATGGCAGCTTATTTCTTTTCTTTTTCCTTGCCCTTGTCTTTGTCCTTAGTTTTTTCCTTGTATAGCTTGTTGACTTCGGCCAGAACTTCTTTGGTCAAATCCATGCTTTGATCGGCGTAGAGCACCCCACCGGCTGTAACGTCCACCACAAAATTGAAACCTTTGGCACGGGCCACTTCATAAGTGGCACTGAAAACCAAAGTGACCATATCCTGGCGTAATTTAACCTCTTCCTGCTCGACCTTGCGGAGGAAATTGCGTGTCTTTTGATCCAGCTCCTGCTTTGCACGGATAAAATCCAGCTTTTTTTCCTCGCTGATCTTGGGATTCTTGAGCGATTCGGCTTTCTTTTTGAGTGCTTCCCCTTGCTTTTCCAGGTTGGCACGTTCCTTGCCGAATTTGCTTTCCATCTGGGCCTTGGCGGCTTGAGCGGGTTCGCTCTGCGTGGCAACGGTCTGCATATCGACGACGCCGATTTTAACTGCGGGTGCAGTACCGGTGTCTGCTGCGCGAACCTGTCCCCCCATCAGCAGCAGGCACGCGGCAACAGCCATCAACAAAAGCTTGCGCATGTAACTTCTCCTTCCCCAATGCTGAAGTGCTATATGTTGCTTGCGCACGTGGTACCTCCCGTGCCACAAGCGTGATCACGTGCCTCTGCGGCTGTCGGTTAAGCCGTTGCGAGCATAATTTATTTTATTATTTTATAAAAAAACACATCGTTATATAGCATTGGCTTTTCCCGGCGTCAAGCTATTCTGAACGCTACGACGTTCACGCAATCTGTCCCTGTAGGCAAGAATGCCCTCGGCTATGCCCTCGGCGAGAGCCATGCGGTATTGCGGTGTCGCAAGGTTGCGGGCTTCATCCTTGTGAGTGCAGTAGCCAACTTCCACAAGCACCGCCGGCATCTGTGCCCCTATGAGCACAAGAAACGGAGCTGATTTCACGCCATTGTTGCGAACGCTGAATTTACGACGCAAGACGCGCGAGATAACACGACGCTGAATATCCGTCGCAAGATGGCGGGATTCACCCACTCTGGCATTGAGCATAACGTCGGCGAGCATTTTTTGCATATCGCCGAGGCGTTGACCGCTGTCAGCATTTTCTAGGGTTGCAAGGCGTGCCGCATCGGCATTTTTGGCGATGTCCAGGTAATATGTTTCAAAACCTTGTACTTCAGTATTGTTATTGGCATTAACATGTATGGATACGAAGATATCAGAGTTGGCAGCATTGGTCATGGCCGTGCGTTGACGCAAGGGAACCGTAGAATTTCTCGTTCGGCTGTAAACGACATCCATGCCATTGGCCTGTAAAAGACGGCCAAGGGTAAGTGCTATATCAAGCGATATCTCTCGTTCCAGCACATTGTTGTGGTGTGTCCCGGGATCGCGTCCGCCATGCCCGGCGTCAATGAAAACCGTACTCACAGTCAGGCCCAGCTGGCGTGCCATGTCACTGACAAGGCGGGGGTTGATCTCATTGGCCTTGGATGGGGTGAGGGTTGCTTTCGATGCAGTGGCTTTTGGGGAGGGGAGGGAACCTTTGCTGTCGGTCTTTCCCTTGGGTATCTCTACGGATTCCTCTACTGCAGAGCTTGTGAGTCGCTGTCGAAGGTGAGCAGCTGCGCGTGTTTGATCCCCATCGGCATACAGTGTCATAATGGCGTCCAGAAGTTCCAGAGACTCGGACTGTTGCCTTAGGATATCCGCATCAATAGTGGCCGCGTGCAAAAGAGCGTCATCAGCAAGAGCGCTTTTGGGGAATTCTTGTGAAAGCGCAAGATACATATCACGAGCCTGAGCGTACTCGCTTTTGAGGTGTGATTTGCCGGCAAGCGATTCCAGACTTGACGCGGCACGATATAGCGCTCCGGGTGAAACAGCCCAGTCTTTTTTGGCATGATAGATGCGCAGGAATTCGAGGCAAAGGTCTTCCCATGGCTGGCGTTGGGAAGATCGCACGCTGTCAGCCAAGAGAGAGGCCAGGCGCTGCTTGGCTTCACGATAGCGTGGCAGTAAATCGTTGGGACGCAGCGGTGGCATGGACGCGGCTTTTTCTGCCAACGTTGCGCCATGTCGCACAACGTTCGGTGCAGATGCACGGTTTGACGCCATTTGTCTTTGAGCATTCGGTGTGCGAAGAGCTGATTGGTCGTCCTCGGTTAACCTAGCATCTGTGTTGGCGACCTGACGTGCCTCCGGCGCTGTACGCCCCTTGACTGACGCCAGCAGGGCTTTTTCAAGCGCCAGGACTTCGGCGTACATATCACTCTTGGGGTATTGGCTCTTAAGGCGTTTCAGTAAAACCATGGCGGTTTTATCGTCTTTCAGCCAGGCTGCACGTAATTTGGCCGCACGATAGAGGGCGTCGTCTGCCAGGCGACTGTCCGCATGACGTTGGGCCAAGGTTTCGTAGCATTCAATGGCTTTTCGCGCATCAGCCCTGACTAGGGAGCGGCGTGCGAGTTCTTCCAGTGATTCCGCAGCGCGAAAGAGCGCTGCCGGACGGTTGGGCCAAGCGGGGTCGGTATCATAGATGGTCTTGAATTCGGCGGCAAGTTTTTCCCAGGGTTCGCGTTGGGCTGCACGTTTTTCATCCTGCCGCAATTCTTGAACAGAGGTTTTGGCCAGTTCATAGCGTTTGCCAGTGGGAGGGAGTGATGTGTATCCGGAGTCATAGAAGCAGATGACCATGAAGCTTAGGGCAGTCAGAAAGAGCATGGGCGGTGCGAGCCTTCGCCAGATGGACTGGGAAATGCCGGCCACATTGCGTTGCTGTCGTGCTTTGCGGATCACGGGAGAGTCCTTGCGGTATCGATGTTGTCACAAAAGCTGCCACATGGAGTGCCGCTAATTACATAGCACAATGTATGCCAAAGGTCACGAAAATGCAAAGATTCTTTCTCAGCTCTCGTATGTTCAGGCGGAACAGGAGCAAGTGAAAAAAAAATGCGGGAACCGTTTGGGTTCCCGCAAGTTTTTAAGAAGACCGTTTTCGCAGTCGCTAGACTGATTCCTAAAAAAACTGGCCCATGCTGAATTCTATGCGTCCCGGGCAACGTTCATTGTCGTAGTCACGTTCCAGAGGAATGCCATAGGCGATGCGCAGGTCACCCATGGGTGACCGCCATCGTAATTCCAGACCGGTGGAATAGACAATGTATCTGTCAAGATCCTTTGCCATGGTCTTACTGTCGATGTTGAAGCCGATGTCGAAGAAGGGCACGAGCGCCAGCCCCAGGTCTTTTTCAAAAGTCCATATGTATTCCACATTGCCTACGCCCATGCGGTCGCCGCCTATGTGGTCCTCACTGGCATAGCGATAGTCACGGGGGGAAATGTCGGAGTAGGAATACCCTCGGATGGTATCCATCCCACCGACCCAGAAGCGCTCGAAAACGGGCACGTTGTCATGAGTATTCTGAAACACTCCGCCCAGGCGTGTGCGTACATGGAATGTGTGCTGTGGATTGTAGGACCAGAATCCCTGCCAGTCTGCCACGGCCTTGATGAAATTGTCCGTGCCGCCGAGCCCGCCGCCACCGTATTCTGCCCAAAGACGTGTGATGGTACCCTTGGTGGGCCTGTCCTTGTTGTCGGTGGTGTCTCGCAGTATGCGTGCCGACACGGCGCTCGTCCAGTTGACGCCCTTGTATTCGCGGATATAGGGAGAAGCGTCTACATCCACATCATACAGGGTATACTGCTCCAGACGATAGGAGAGTCCCACGCTGGTATATTCACCAATGGGGTAGGAAAAGCGCAGGGTATCGCCGAGTGTGTCCTTGGTGAAAGCATCCCAGTAGTCACGGGTGTAATAGAGGTCATTACCGACGGAAAGATCCGTATCGTAGACGCGTGGGTTGGTAAACGAAAGGACCCCGGCTGTTCGTCGCCATGAGAAGAATCCCTGAAGTTGAAGCCAGTAACCGCGGCCAAATAGGTTCCGCTCCATGATAGAGGCGGACACGCCCACGTCGTAATAGCTGGAATATCCTATACCGCCCATCAATGCCCCTGTGTTGGCCTCCTTGACCTTGACCTTGAGATCGACCTCATCTTCCTTTTCAGTGGGGATGAGCTCCATATCCACAGCTGAGAAGTAGCGTAAACGGTTCAGGCGTTCGTTGGAGCGCCGCAGCTTTTCTCCTTCGTACATATCGCCGTCACCAAGGCGCATTTCGCGCAGGATGACATTGTCGCGCGTTTTGGTATTGCCTTCCACTGTGACCCGGCGAATAAATATCTTCTGCTTCTTGTTGATAACATAACCCACATCCACCTGATCACTGCCGTCCTCGGCCTTGACGACCTTGGTATCCACTTCAGCAAAGGCGTAGCCGTAATCGGTGTAGAATTCCGTCAGGCGCTTGGTATCCTCCTGCATGACGGAGAGGGAGAAAAATTTGTCCGATTCCTTCCAGTTGTCAATTTTAACAACGTCAAGCATGACTTCTTCACTGTCAATGACGTCACCCGCAAAGACTACGTTGCGTATGGCGTAACGTGGACCCTCGTGCACGGTGAAGTTGATGTAGATGACGTCGTTACGATAATCCACTTCGGGCGCGCTTACCTGAATATCCACAAAACCCTTGCTGAGGCCGAAGGCTGCGATGGCATTGGTGTCACGCTCCAGATATTCGTCCTTTAAAACCCCCGATCCGGTCAACCATGAGAAAAGGCCGCGTGTCTTGAGAGCCATGTACTTGTCGAGTTCGTCCCTATCCATTTGCTGCAGGCCGTTGACGTTGACTTCTTTGATGTAGAGCTTGCCGCCTTCCTTTACGTTGAGTACAAGTATGGCACCCCGACCACCCTGTCGGTCTTCCAAACGGTAGTCAACCTTTGCCAGGTAGAAACCTTCTTTGTGATACAGCTCCGTAATTTTTTGCAAATCTTCCGAGAGCACTTGCTCATTGAGAACACTACCGGTTTTGGTACCCATAGCGGCCAGAACGTCGTCCTTGTCGATTTCGTCCGATCCTTCCACCACAATATTGTCAATGCGAGGTTTTTCCACAACGGTAAATACCAGGATATCGCCCTCAAGTGACGCCTGAACATCACTGAAGTACCCCATCTCCCAGATGCGTTTTACTTCCTCATTGATAGCCGTCGCGTCAGGATTATCCCCTTTGCGTATGGAGAGCCGCATGAGTACGGTATCGGGATCGAGGACGCGCATGCCACGAACCTGTACGTCGGCTAGGGCGCCGTGTGCTGTTGGCGATTGCATCGGGACGAGTGTGGCGGGAGATGACACGTTTGATGTCGATTCTTGACTGGATGGAGATTCGGGCACAGTCTGGGGTTGCACCATGCTTGTAGCCCGCTTTGCCAGGGCAGCAGCACATTCATCGAGAGATGTCAAGGATTGGCGTTCAAAGTTGGCCGGTACGGCGCCGCCTTCTTCAGTGGGAACCATTCGGGTCTCCATGCTGAAACCCTCTCCCTGCTGGTCAAAGCGTCCGTAAATGACAAGGGAAGCCCCGGCCTTACGCCCCAGCAGGCGAGCCGTAACAAGATTGATGGTTTCCCCGTTGCTTCGCTGCAAATCGCGGGCTTTCTCCAGAGACACGGTACGCAGACCATTTTTTTGCAATTGGGAGATGATGGATTGAGGGACGTCGCGTGAGGCGTCTGGCATGCTCTTGACGTTGACCTGGAAAGGCAGGACAAGCACAACAGGAGATTCGTCAGCCCAGGTTGGGAAGAGATTGAAACATGTGGTGCAGGTCGCCATGGTCAGGCAAAACGCCAATTTCAACACATTACGCAGTATTGTTTTCATATAGGGTTCCCGCTTTCAGTTCCAGGGTTCTGTCCATGGCTGCGGCCAGTTCCCGATTGTGTGTCACAACCACGAGAGTCATGCCCAATTCACGGTTGAGATCGTGCAACAGGGCGGATACCTTCGCGCCGCTGATTTCATCCAGATTGCCAGTGGGCTCATCAGCCAGAAGGACACGCGGTCTGACCAGTACCGCACGGGCGATGGCCACACGCTGACGTTCGCCTCCGGAGAGTGTGGCGATTTTGCTTTCCATGCGCTGAGAAAGTCCGACACGTTCGAGCATCTCGCGTGCCATCGGCAACACGGTGTTGCGGCGACAGCCTCCGATGAGCGCCGGCATGATCACATTTTCCAGGGCGGAAAATTCCGGCAAAAGGTGGTGAAACTGGAATACAAATCCCAAAGTTCTGTTGCGAAATGCCGCTTTTTCTCCAGCTGTCATGAGTCCCATATCACGATTTTCAAAACGAACTTCCCCACAGCTTGGGCTGTCAAGCGCACCCATGAGATGCAACAGTGTGCTCTTGCCCGAGCCTGAAGCTCCAATGATGCCTAGCATCTCTCCTTCGTATACCGTCATGTCGAGATTTTTAAGAATTTCCAGATCTCCACCTGGCAGAGAGAAGGTTTTGCCCACATTGCGGAAGGTATACAGTGCTGCCATGATTATTCGTAACGGAGGGCTTCAGCCGGTTGAAGCCGTGCGGCTTGTCTTGCCGGATAAAGCGTTGCCAGAAAACACAGGAGCAAGGCGCTTGCTCCGACAATGAGCACGTCAGACAGCGTGATGCTTATGGGTAAATGGTCCAGAGTATAGACATTTTCCGGCAGTTTTATAAATTGGTAACGTTTGAGTAGCCAACCGAGGCCGAGACCGAGGCCGTAGCCCAGTAGCGTGCCAAAAATCCCGATAATGGTGCCTTGCAGCATGAAAATTCGGCGTATCATCCCGCTTGTCGCTCCCATGGACATCATGACGGCAATATCCCGTGTTTTTTCCATAACCAGCATAACCAGCGTGGCCACAATGGAAAAAGACCCAATCAGAACGACCATTGCCAATAGGATGAACATGCCAATTTTTTCAAGTTTGAGCGCGGCAAAGAGGTTGGCGTTCATTTCCATCCAGGAACGAACATAAAAGGGCGATCCGAGTTCTGCGGCTACGTTGGATGACGTTTGGTCGGCTTTAAACAGATCGGCTACGGTCAGTTCAATCCCACTGATGTAGCCAGATGGAAGTCCAAGTACGTCGCGTGCGGCGGTTAGGGTGACAAAAGCCAACGATGAATCATATTCAAACATGCCGGTTTTGAAAATTCCAGCCACTTCAAAGGGACGTATGCGAGGGGCATAGCCAGAAGCCGTTTTCTGACCGGAAGGTGAGAGCAGATTGACTCTATTTCCGAGGTTGAGCCCTAGGCGCTTGGCCAGTTCTTCTCCAATGATGATGCCAGGCGTGCCCTCGCGTTCCAAAGCGGAAACCGAGCCGGAATGTATCTGACGCAGCATGGAGAGGACTTCAGGAGCGCTTTGGGGATCAATACCGCGTAAAGCGACGCCCTTGACGCCACCATCAGCAGAAAGCATGACCTCCGTGTAGATAAATGGTGTTGCTCCAGTGACACCGTTCACTGTTTGGGCGCGCTTTACGACATCACTGTTGCTTTCAAAGGCCGATGGCAGATAGGACATGACAATGGCATGGGCATTGGCGCCAAGGATCTTGTCGCGCATGTCGGTAGTGAGTCCATTGTATACGCCAAGAACCACAACCAGAGCTCCTACGCCCAAGGCCACGCCCAATATGGACATCACGGATATAATGTATATGAATGTTTGCTTGCGTCGTGAAAAAAGATAACGCAAGGCCACAAAAAGTTCGAAACGCATGGGGCATATTGGCGCAACTTGACAGGATATTCAAGACAATTTTTAAACTTTTTCCATATTCGGTTTCGAACTCTCGATTGAATGCTCGTGGTATTGTATTTGCTAGAGTTCTGGGCGTAACAGAGGAAAGAGAATGACCTCTCTTATGGAGGGCGAGTCTGTAAGGAGCATGACTAGTCTGTCAATGCCCACACCCTGGCCTGCAGCTGGAGGCATCCCGTATTCTAGGGCGCGAAGGTAGTCCTGATCCATTTCATGGGCTTCGTCGTCGCCGGCCTGGCGTTCACGTACCTGCTCTTCAAAGCGCATGCGCTGGTCTACGGGATCGTTGAGCTCCGAAAAGGCGTTGGACAGCTCCCTACCGGTGATAAAAAGTTCAAAACGGTCTGTAAGTTCCGGGTGCTGGTCATTACGACGCGAAAGTGGAGATATTTCGGTCGGATAGTGATAAATAAAGTGGGGCTGAATGAGTTTGGCTTCCACGTCCAGGTCAAAAAGCTTGGCCTGAAGTTTTTGCAGACTTTCGCTATCGGCCGCTTTTTCTCCACGAGAACGTATGTAGGTTTTGAGTTTGGCGTAATCGTTGTAAAATGAGGGCTCATGACCTCCAATTTCCCTGAGCGAGTCATAGAAGCTGAGACGTTTCCATTGTCCTGGCGTAAGATCAATCATTTCGCCCTGATAGGGAACAACGGTGGAACCACACGCTATCTTGGCCAGATGTGAAAACAGTTGTTCTGTAAAGTTCATAAGATCTTCAAAAGTCGCGTACGCCCAATAGAACTCACACATGGTGAATTCTGGATTATGGCGTGTGTCAATGCCTTCGTTGCGAAAGCTGCGATTAAGTTCGAAGACCTTTTCAAAGCCTCCCACCAGAAGACGCTTGAGATAGAGTTCAGGAGCAATGCGAAGATATAGCGGCAAATCCAGGGCGTTGTGATGCGTTTTAAAGGGTTTGGCTGCCGCACCTCCTGCCAGAGGCTGCATAATGGGTGTTTCTACTTCCATGAAGCCATGATCTTCCATGAAACGTCGGAAGGCTCGCACGATGAGGCTTCGCTTGAAAAATATTTCACGGGATCTGGGGGTGACAATCAGATCGACATAACGTTGTCGATACCGTGTTTCCATGTCTGTTAGGCCGTGATATTTTTCGGGCAAGGGGCGCATGGAACGTGTGATAAGTTTGACTTCACGACAGTCAATGGTAAGTTCATTTGTTTTGGTGCGAAACAGATGTCCGGAAACGCCAACTATATCGCCTACATCAAGCTTTTTGACTATGGCGTAATTGGCATCTTCCATGTGTTCGCGCGAGGCATAGCACTGAATACGACCCGTCTGGTCCATTATGTGAAAGAAAGCTACTTTGCCAAAGGAACGGAGTGAGGTGATACGTCCAGCTATGGCTAAGACATCTTCCTGGTCTTCCAGTTCTTCACTTTGCAGTTTGCCGTACTGTTCCACAACCCAGGAAATGTCATGTTCCTTGCGAAAATCATTGGGAAAAAGCGGAACACCGGCGTCGAGAAGGTCGCATGATTTAACAACACGGTTCTTGATGACGTCGTTCAGACCTTCACGTGTTGCAAAACTCTCGAGCATGGGCATAAAGTAGCCAGCATGAGACGACTTCGTGCCCAATTTGACAACAGGCTTCCGCTTTTTCTCTTCTCGATTTTCCACGCTTCACACTCCTGGTCGGCCCAAATCCCCATAAAAAAGTAAGTTTATGCCATAGGTCATTGGGCGTCAAGCCACGAGAGATTAGATGAGGGCCTGATTCAAAAGGGCCGTCAATGTATGACGGCCCTTTCTTGATACGATACAGATTCGTAAGTCGATGTTAACGTTTTCCGCGTTTCTTTTCAGAAGCCTTAGATTGAACACCGGCATTCAGTAATGCCTGTTCTACTGGTTTCTTTTCTACCGTTATATTTGAAGATTTTTCTGGTTCCGCAGTCGACTTTTCTGCTGGTTTTTCTAAAGGCTTATCGGCCACAGGAACAGATTTTTGTGTCGTTTGACCGGTGTTTGCCGCTGTGGTCGCCTTAACTTCAGGTGCTTTCTTCACCGGTTTGGGAGCTTCTACGATGGATCCGTCATCTTTGACGAGCACAAGGCATTGGACGGGGCATGCTTCCATGCAGGCAGTGAGCGTTTTGCCATTGGCGCTGCGCCAGTCACGGCATAAATCACAGCGTACCGCTTTGGCGTGTGCGTGGAGTCTTGGCAAATTACCGCCTTGATTGTCACGAGTGGTGGTATTGTCAAAGGCGATGGCTCCGTAGGGACAGGCTGCCTCACACATATGGCAACCGAGACAAAGCTCATGTCTGAAGATGATGCGCCCGTCTTGCTCCTGCAGGAGGGCGTGTGCAGGGCACACATTGACACAGGGCGCGTGCTCGCATTGGTGACAGCGCGTGCTTGCCTTGAATTCGTCTGTTTTGACAACGTGGACGCTTGTGGCGAACTCGTCCTTACGTTTCATGGCCTCCTTCATGTCTATGCCGTGGTGTGCGGCAATGCAGGCCATTTCGCAGCGGTGGCAAGCGCGGCATTTGTCTGGCAGGATCTGAATATGTTCATTCATGTTCCGTATCCTCGGAGGCAACGTGCAGGGCCATCAATGTCAATCCATGGCCCCCGTTGAAATGGATGTTTTCGTTTCCGCACTCAGGACAGACAAAATTCCTTTGCCTAAGAGTAAAGGCATGTCCACAATGAGTGCAGCGGCAGGCCAGGGGGGCTACATCCACAATCAATCGCGCCCCCTCGGCCACAGTTCCTTCTGCCAAAAGTTCAAAACAGGCGGTCAGTGTCCTTGGCTCAACACAGGATATCAATCCCAGTTCGCATTTCAGCTCCGCAATACGCTGCACGTTTGATTGCGGGTGCTTTTCATTATAGTCGTCTACGGCCTTAGTTGCCGTGTTCAACAGGCCTTGCGCCAGGGATGCCTCGTGCATTGTGCCTTGCCGCCATGCCTACCGCTCTGTGCAGGAAACGCAGGGGTCGACGCTGTTGAGTATGAGGGCAACGTCGGCCACCTTGCAGTCGCGCATCATCACGGACAACGCCTTCCAGTTCATGTAGGACGGTACGCGCCACTTGAGGCGTGCCGGCGTATCCGTCCCATCGGTACGGATATAATAGAACACTTCCCCACGCGGTGCTTCGGTGTGGGCCGTGGCCTCGGCCACGCCTACGCTTTTCCATTCCGCCACGCAAGGACCGTCCGGGATACGTTCCACACACTGGCGGATAAGGCCGAACGATTCGAAGAGTTCGTGCAAACGCACCATGGCACGGGAATGCACGCAGCACCCTTTCTCAAAAATACTGTTGAAGGTCAGCTCAGGATAGGCCGCATAGGGCGAATCCTTGCGCACATCCACCCTCACATCTGAGCCGCGGGCCACAGGACCAACGACACCCAGAGCCAGGGCATCCTCTTTTGGTAGCAATCCCAGACCGTCGGTGCGGGTAAGCACCAGGTTGTTGGTGGCGTATATTTCGCGGATTTCTTCGGCCATGGGCTCGATTTTGTCGATAGTCTTGCGGATGTACTCGAGCATTTCCGGATTGACGTCGTACTTGACACCGCCAATACAGTTGGCCGCGAGGTTCATCCGATTTCCATACACGGTCTCTTTAAGATCCTGCATGATTTCACGCACTTCCATAACGTGCATGAACAGAGATTTGAAACCGATAATGTGTGCCTGAATGGCCAGGTTGAACAAGTGTGAGGCCACACGTTTAATTTCTTCGGCCAGTACGCGCAAGTATCGCGCCCGTGGCGGAATGCCCATGCCCAAGGCATTCTCCACCACCATGCAGTAGGTGAATGAATGGCTGTTTGAGCACAGGGAACACACTCGCTCAACAAGCGTGACGTTTTTTATAAAGTTGCGTTTGGCGGCCATGGCCTCCATGCCGCGATGCACATGGCCGGAGGTCAGTTCCACATTACGAACTGTCTCCCCCTCCACCGTGAGGTGAAAATATACCGGTTCCTCAAGGGCCACATGTACTGGCCCCAGAGGCATGGCGAAGGTCGTGGTCATGCCTTTTGCTCCTTGTCCTTGAGAATACGTTCCCACAAATCCGTGGTGCTGGCTCCGTTCATCATGACGGAAAGCGGCACAACTTCATTAAGGATGCCGGCATCCAGCTCTTCATCCAGGAACAGGCGTGTGGGCTTAGGATGCCCTGTAATGGGCACGCCCAGCAATTCCATCATTTCACGCTCATGCCAGTCGGCATTGGCGAAAAGAGGCGTGATGGATTCCACATTGGGCCATTCTCCGGTGATGGTCAGTGTGACATTATAGACTATACCCGCAATGTCGAAATGATAGCACAGCTCCTTGAGAGCCTCCTTCTGCTCCGGATTGTAGGCTGAAATCATGCACAGCCGTGCTCCCGCTTGTTTGAGAAGAGGAGCCGCCATTGTCATCTTGTGCGGATTTTCCAGATGAAACCAATGATACGCGTTGCCGTACGCGTCTGCCGAATGGCGTACACCGTCGCCGGGGCAGAGGGCTGTTAGGCCTTCGATGACGCTGGCATTGCCTTGAATTGTCTCTTGCATACTATCTCCCGTATTGCTCGACGTCACACGCCGTTTTGCTGTTGAGGCTGTGTTTCAGTGCCCTTTTCCAAGGCACCTGCGTTGCGTCGGGCATCCAGCATGCGACGGCACTCGGGGCAAAGGGTACGTGTCAGATCTCGATCGATCTCTGTGTTCCAAGCGTACAGTTTTTCTGCCAGTTGTTTGGGCAGAGGACGCATCAGCTTTCCACATTGGGAACACGGCACATAATCAATCTTTTGCTGTTCCACGAAGCCGTATTTGTCTTCTTGTGCGTGTGCCGTGTGCCAGTCGTTGGTCAGCGTCATGGCTCCCGTGGGACAGTAATGCCGACAAGACGCACACAGGCAACAGCTATTGCGCCAGACCGTGATAATGAACCCCTTGCCTTCGGGTTGTGGGCGAATATCAATGGCTCCGGCTGCGCAAGAATACTTGCACATACCGCAGCCCATGCAGAGATCAGGATTGATTTTTACCCGACCACGCTGGCGGTCTGGCGTGAAGGTCTCGCCCAGCGGGAAGGGATCGGTGCTCGGTCCCTGCAATACGTTGCGGAACAATACTTTCAGAAAGCTGGCCATACTATCCCTCCAGCCCCAGTTTCTTCATCCAGATGGACTTTGCCAAGACCACGCCTTCCAGTATTGCCTGGGGGCGCGGCGGGCAGCCGGGCACGTTAACATCCACGGGAATCCATTTGTCCAGAGGACCTTCAATGGCATATCCTTCGCGGAACACGCCTCCCGAAATGGGACAGATACCCACAGCGACTGTCACCTTGGGTTCGGGAATCTCATTCCACACGCGCAGTACGCGGTCACGAATCCTGGTGGTCACGGGCCCTGTTATCAGAACGATGTCTGCATGCCGGGGACTGCCGCAATAACGGCAACCAAAACGTTCCACGTCATACCGAGGAATGAGGGCCGTGGTTGCCAGCTCTACATCACAGCCGTTGCATGACCCGGCGTTGATGCGGAACAGCCACGGCGAACATACCGAGAATTTTTTGAGCATGTTGTCCAATGACACGGCGGCCTCCTTACATCACCCATACTAGGATCAGACTGCACAGCGCGAGCGCCGTGGGAACAATGACGTAAAAGCGGAAGGCCTGATCAATGCGGAAACGCCCCATGGCCGACTTGACCAGTGTAAGCGAAAGCAGCATGAGGGCCAGGCACTTGAGCAGGAACCATATGAGGTTCACAATCCAGATGTCACATATGGTGCCGGGGAAGAAAAGCGCTACCCCGAGTCCCAGAACCACAAAGGTCTTGAGTGCGCCTGTGATTTGGAACATGGCCAGAAGTGGTCCGCCGTATTCCAACAGCGGGCCTTCGATGATTTCCGTTTCCGCTTCAGGGATATCAAAGGGCGGTACGCCCATGGTACCGGGCAGGAAGATGAGGTAGGCCAGGAACGCCGGAATCATTGCCGGATTGTAGCCGAAGGACCCCACCTGCTGCTGCAGGGCCACAATATTCAGGAGCGAAAACTCTGCCCCCCATGAGCCGCCGTTCATGGCTTTGCCAGTGAGCATGGCCACGGAGAGCAGTATCATGAGCAGAGGGGTCTCGTATGCCAGCATCATCAGCATTTCGCGGGAGAAGCCAACAGCGCCGAAAGGTGAGCTGGAAGCGGAACCGCCTAGCATGATGGCCATGGCCGGTATGGGCAAAAGGTAGAATATGACCAGCAAATCGCCCATGTTGAACAGTCCGTCAAAAACCCCCGGTACTGGTATGAATGCCGCGCAGGCGGCCATGCCAGTGAATCCGAAAACCGGAGCCAGCAGAAAAGCCGGGCGGCATGCCGTTTTGGGTATTAGGGTTTCTTTGGTAAGAAGTTTTGCTATATCAATCCAGGGCTGCGTCAGCGGTGGGCCAACACGGCGCTGTAAACGCGCCTCAACCCGGCGGTCAAGCCCCTTGAAGAACATGGCCACCAGCAGGGCAAAGGCCCCACCCGGAAAGACGCACATGTGCAGTATGGCAAGCAATGTGTCGCTCATCAGCGGTTCTCCTTGGCGGTCTTTTCACCCCCGATCAGGCGGAGGATGTCTCCGTAAATGCTCGCGGAGCCCATACGGCTGGTTGAAGTCTCTGGCGGCAGACCGCAGCTGTGCACGTCGGTTTCACGTAAGTGCGTGTACCGCATCACAAACTTATGCCCAATCCAGAAGGCCAACGCCATCATGACGAACATGCCCGTAGCATTCCACGTGCCAGGACCGCTGAGTACGCCAGAAATGCCCACTTGAAGCGGTTCGAATCCATATTCGGAAAGCACGCTGTTGATTGGCCCCAGAGCCAGACCGGGGAATATGCCCGTGATCACGCAGCCTATTCCCAGAATGCCCATGGGTACGCGCATGACGCGAGGAACCTCACGCACATCGTCCAATGTTGTGGATGGTTGCCCCAGGAAGGCGGAATGCAGGAACTTGGCTATATAGGCCATTGTCAGCACGCTGCCAACCAGTGAGAGAAGCGCCAGGAAGGGTTGACCCGCCTGCATGAGTGCATGGTAGATAAGCCACTTGGACGAAAAGCCACTCGTTGGCGGTACACCAACAACAGAGAGACCTGCAATGGCGAACATGGCAAGGGTAAAGGGCATTTTGCGTCCTATACCGCCGAGGTCTTCCAGGGTTTCTCTGTGGGTGGCAAACATGATGGCACCGCACACGAGGAAAAGCAGATCCTTGAAGAACACGTGGTTAATCACATGTAACATGCCACCGGCGTAGCCCAGTGCGCCGCCAGCCGCCACAGCAAGAACCATATAGCCAAGCTGGCTTACCGTCGAATAAATGAAAACCAGCTTGAGTACGTTGGTACGCAGTGCCTGTACGGCCGCCATAATGATCGTTATGCCGCCTATCCACATGACGGCTACGCTTATGAGATTTTGCTCCAGGCCTGCGAGCACACCCGAGAGCATATAGCCACCGCCAAGCAGCATGAAGAGCTTGATGAGACCAAGAATGGCGCTCTTCAGCAATACCGATGAAATGTATCCGGACACGGGGGTTGGAGCCAGCGCTGGATGCATCTGCCAGTCAATGCGGAAGGGCAGCTGCGCCGCTTTCATGACAAAGCCGGCGGCCAGCAGGGCCATGCCAAGCCAAGCAGCACCG
>JAGAEE010000191.1 GCA_017613295.1 Desulfovibrio sp.
AGGTTTGTGATCTGCGATTCAGACACACCGGCTTTGCGCAGCACATCCGCTAGCTCTGGTTCCGTCGTTGTCGTAATCTTTGCCTCCATAGCCTGCATTGCCTCTGCCATGGCATTGAGTTTCTGCCGGGTCTGAGCCTCCTGCGCGGGTGTGAGGGGCGGAAGGCCAACTTCGGCAAGGCCTGCATTGATTTCAGGCAGGTTTTTGTCAAAAGCCTTTGAAAATTCCGCCTTGTAGTCTGTGGGCGGATAGAGTTCGTCAGGCGATGGAGGAGTGGGCATTTCTTTGGCAGGGCTAGCAGGTTTTGCCTCCTTTGCTGTTTCAGGGCCCCCATTTTCCGCTTCCTTGGCATCCGTAGATGGCACAGATTGCGCCATGGAAGAGGCTGCAAGAGCAGCATCCTGTTTGGCAATACTTTCCTCTGCATCCTTGGGCACATCATCCTTAAGAGATGTCGTTTGCTCCTGATCCATATCCACACGCACAGCCTCAATGTCTGAAGCGCTTTCGTCCGCGCATTCTGCCATGGCATGCCAGAGTAAAAGGCCTGTAAGTTGATTGGGAAAAAACCAGACAGTATCTGCCTGGATGGCATGCTCACGCCATTGTCCTTTTCTTTTGACAAAGAGTTTCAGTGTACATGTTGGCAAGTGACCTGTGATACGACGCTCACGCGGGTGGAGGCATGTCAGTTCAAACGCTTCACCCCCAATAATTCCCTTTGGCAGACGCTGACATGGTTGGGAAAGGTTGTAGAAAGACCAGCTGAAATCATCCGGTACACCGGGCCAGCGGGAAAGAAGCCAGTTTGTATCGTACGTGCCCATATGTTCCATACGGCATGGCCATGCTCCGCGGGGGCCCGGACAGGCGGGCGTTCCGAAGGGGGAGGCGGCATCAGTGACAAAAGCCCTGCGTATTTGCGTAGGCGGCATCCCTTGCGGGTTTTCCTGTTCCGTACCCCAGGTGTTTTCCCAGGAAAGCGGAAGTGCCGTGAAGGGTGTTTCCCGTTCAACGAGCAGCCGGCGAAAACTTGTGCCAAGACGCATGTCAACCACAAGCTTTGTGACTGTTTCTTCATCGGGCGCGCATGCTTTCCCGGCCAAAAGCCATTCAGGCTCTTTCTTCGGCAGCCCCTGGTCGATGCAGCCTGTGCCTTCAAGAGCCTTCATGGCCGCGTCAAAGGCCGCAGAAGGGGGAAGGCTTAGGCCAGTGATGAGATCAAAGCCCAAACCCAGCGTGAAGGACTGGTGGAGTTTCCCCTGCCAGTCAGCGGGCTGGGCTGTAAAACTCAGTATTTCGGGAACGGAGTCGGTATTCATAGGTGTCTTCCGCTATTCCGGCCATTCTTGGATGAACACGTCTGTCTTACTTCAGCTTTTCAACGGTTTCATTGAGAGCCACCGCAATGTCTGCTGCTTCAGCTGAAGCCTTGCAGGCAATCTCGGCCGCGGTTTCGGCCTTTGTCTTGGCTGTTTCAGCGGCTGTTTTCAGGGTCGTCATTGTGCTTTCCTGTTTAGAAATCGCGGCATTGATAGAACTCAGTGCGCTTTCAAGATCCGTCGAGTTCGCGCCGACGGTAGCAGAACCCATAATTTTGACTGCCCCGCCAAGCTCCATAACTCCCGAGCAGGTCATTTTGGTTCCTTTGAAGGTAAATTGACCGGCTTTGACGGAACCTGTCGCGGCAAGCTCAATATCTTTTCCGCTGACGTTGACGTTACTTGGACTCTTGATGCTGACAGAATCAGCTGTCATGCCAAGCTGGCAGTTGTTTGCTGTTTTGAGGGAGATATCCTTATCTTTGACAAAGAGTCCTTCCGATGCATTCTTGGCGCTCAGTGTGATGGCGTCTTTTGTCAGGGTGAGGAAAGGGAGGTTACCGGAGTCGGAAAAAGAGAGTTCGATTCTGCCGTTTTGCTGCGTTCTCATCTGTGCAAGACCATCGAGAAGTATCAGACTGGTTTCGCCATCAGTTGTCTCTATCAAGTGAGTATCTGCAGTATGCTGGGCAATTCTCTTCGCCTTTGTATTGATTATTTCAGCGTACGTATAGGCCTGTTTTGTATTAATGGCGACAAACGGCGTTTTTTCCGTCATATCGTCATTGATTTTGTAGCCCTCTACGGCCAGATCTTTCGTATCGATCCCCCACTGGGAATCAGGGGCAGCCCCTGTGGCATTGAGAAGAATGCCCTGGGTGGAATGCGCGGATATGGTACTTCCGGCAGACATATTGATATTGCTGACTTTGGCGAAGACGGAAACGCCGCCAAGATTTTCTCTTTCAGCCATGCCTATGGCCGAGGTTATAAACGCTGAAATATCGGGCAGAAAATTTGAGATCTCATTAATAGACATCTGGCGAATCGCGTTCTGTTTAGCATAGCCCAACGTTTTTGCGGCGTCCTTAGAGGCCTCCTCCACTGTTGTTGTATCTTTATTCTTCACGTTTTTGTAGGCAGCCTTAGTGGAATTGTATTTCTTCTTTGCCGCTTCGTAGGTTGCCTTGTCCGAATCAGTCTTCTGACTTGCCTCATAGGTCTGTGTGGCGGTTAGAAATTCGGCCTCAGCTTTGGCAAGAGCAGCAGCAACCGTTGTGCTTTGGTCGGTTTCGGCATCGTAGACTTCCTTTGCCTTGTTGTAGGTATCCTCGGCCTTAGACCGTTCGCCGCCTTGAACGATCTCATCAGCGACAATGCTGGCGACACGCGGGATAGCCCAGGCAACAACTTGCGCGATAAGGTGGCTCATCTTTGGTTTCACCTGCACCATGGTGCTCGATGCGTTTTCCGTGGACGTAATGCCGATGCTGTAGTCGCTGTGGCCTTTTTGTATAGCCCCCGCGATGTTGCAGATGATGGAGGCAATCTGCTGGGCAAGTTTTATCCCGCTTGCGCCCCAGCTGAGTCCGTTTGAGGTGGCATTGGCACCGTCCTTTGCGGCCTTGGTAGAAAGCGTGTCAAGTCCCTTGACAGTAGGCCCGAGCACGCCATTGATGATCGTGCCCCACAACGCTGAGGCCGGTTTGTTTTTTGTGGCCGCATTCATGATCTTGTAGCCGGTGAAAAGTGTCTTCGAGATGTTTGCCCATTCGAGGGAGGTCGACCCACAGGCACTGATGATATCATCGGCAGTGAGAGAGGTCGTGGTTGAGCCGGCTTCATCAGTGGTGGTTAAGCCGAGCCCTGATGCTGAAATCAGGGAAATGCCTTGCTTGTTGTCCGTGTCATTGAAGGTAATCTGGTTTCCACCAGGCGAGCGGATACCGGAATAATTGGCGTTGCCTGAGCCTGTGATGGCCCCCGTTTCGCCGTTTGGCAGAGCGCCTGTGATGACGGGTCTATCAGGGTTTCCGCCAAGGAAGGCAACAGTCACTTCTGCACCGGGTAAAAGCGGGAAGCTCATGCCGCTGTCATTGCCCACCTGCGGCTGGGCCATGCGTATCCAGCAGGAGGCGTTGCCATTGCTGCGGTTTGACGTATCAAATGGAAAGTAGACCTTGTAGCGTCCGTAGCTATCCAATTCAGCCTGTGCGCCGGACCCTGCGCCGGCCACAAAGGCGCGGATTACTCCGGAGATACTCGTTCTTGGTGCTTTCCGGGCCGGGTGGTAGGTGACATCTGACGGAATAGAGGTAAAGGTGTTACGGTAGAAAAGGTGCTCACGTGTTGATTGCAGGGGAATGCCAAGGCCCATCGAAAGGAAGGTCTCCTGCGCGCCTTCATGGGTGATTTCCGTGACCATATAGTCGCTGTTAAAGTTGTCATTATAATGACTCTTAAGCGAAAAAACGACACCCGGTCGCAAGACAGGCACAGAGCCTGTTCCGGTGAAGAGACGGCTTCGGCAGATGAGTTCTTTAGCGCGGATTTTAGCAATGCGGGCGGCTTCGGTATTGCTTTCAACATTCTCATTTGTCAGGTAGACATCCCCAATGCCGGCCTGGGATACAGTTGCTTCGCCCGTAACCGTCGTTGTGGGGTTTTTCCAGTCGAAACTGCGCACAATAACGCGATTTGGCAGGGGCGTCTGCGATAGGGTGAAGGCCGTGAGCACCTCCTCTCTTTTATCCCCTTCCAGCCCTGAAGCTGGGGAATAGTGCACCGTGATGGAGGATGCATCGTGCGACTCCGGAGCGTCAGCGAAGATAACCTTGTCGCCGTCAGAGTCAAAAAAGAAATACGCCCCCTGTTCCTCCATGCGCCAGAGGATGTAGTCATACACGCTTTCTCCGTACTGCATGGCGAATTCAGGTGTAGGATAGTCAGTGCTCGTGAGGCGGAAATCATACTTAATGCTGAAAAACTTCTGGGCGGTCAAAAGTTCCTTTGCCACATCCTGAATGTTCTTGTTAAGGAAGATGGCGCTTTGCACAATCTGCGTGAGCTTCCAGAAGGCCGGTCGCAGTTCCACCGTGTAGTAGGCGTAGCCGTTGAACATGCCTCCTTGCTCAAAGCGTGAGGGGTAGCCATTGAAAACAGCATCCTTTCCATTGTCTCTTCGGATAGTGAATGCGGCTGGTTTGCTCAAGATTTTCGTCGCGTCCACTGAGGGATTCTGGCTGACAAGGTCTAGTGTGAAACTGAAAAGCGTGTTGAGCCCCTCTGTTCCGCAAAAGTGCGTCACATGGAAAGACTCCTCCGGCAGGGCCTCCGAGGTGAAATGGAAAAGTTCAGTAGGTGCGCTGTCTGGCATGGGAATTCCTTCTTCTCTTTTTCGCTATTTATCAATAGCCACAGGGGCGATCAGATAGGTTTCGTGTTTTTGAAATCGTTATTTTTGCCGAACTTTTATGGCTTTAATGCCGGCATGGTTATTGAGAATGCTGTCTACTCGCAATGATATGCTTTTCTTGACAAAAACAGACGGAATCGTGTTTCCAGAAAATCCGTACAGACGGACAATGCTCTTGCGCTCCAAGGTAGAATCCCACGGCGCTGTCAACGCCAAGAGGACGAGGCTGTGGTTTGTTGCTTTCCGGATGCAGAACAAGCTCGTAGTCAAGCGGAGCGTCAAGATAACGGCGAAGATGGGCAGCTAGTTTCACATACGACGCTTGCCCCGGCAGAAAGAGAGCCATATCTTCATGTGCGACACGTGTGAGGTGGATTCGGAACTTCCCTGTACTGTCCCTAAGACTTTGTCCAAGCATTGCGTCCTGGCCCAATCGGGCGTTTGCCAGTCCTAGCCGACAACGCTGATCAATGGGTATGGGCGTTTTTCGTTCAACGCATTGCTCTATATGCACATCGTTTCGTCTGAGCGCAAAAGCAAGGAAGAGTTCGAGTTGCGCTGCAGAACGTGTGCGTCTTGCAAATATTTCTGTCAGGTAGGCCTTCGGCAGTCCAGCTTCTCGCAAGGATTCATGCGCCTGTCCCATGAGGCAGAACTGGATGAGCGCTGCGTTCGCGTCTTTGCTTTCCACTGTGCGGCATTCCAGCCTGTTGTGCAGACTGGCACCGTAACGCAGCTGGTACAGGTGGTTATTGAGGATGTCAAGAAAGTCGCGAGAAACACTTTCGTCGTTGCGGGCCTCTTCCAATAGCTCTTCAGTGTAGAGGGTTGGCAAAGGGCCCAGGGTGCTGTACAGGCCGTAATTTGTGGCCGTGATGATGTAACGCAGCCTCTCTTTTTGCTCTTCAATAGCCGTAACTTCTGTTGAAGGAAAGGCAAGGGAGAGCCAGGGGCGGATGACTGTATTGTTCCGTATGAAGGCGCACCATTGCTCGGGCGTTTGGGCGTGCAGAAAGCCCAAGAGCCGTAATAGCTGTCCCAGAGAGAAGCTCTTTGGGTCGGAACAGATCCGTGTTATCAGATCAGTTGTTTCTCGCCCAGTCTCGGCGGCCATTGGTGACTCCGCCCGCTGCCGCCAACGGTGAGGAGCAGCCGGGAATAGGTGTTGAGGTTGGCGTATTCAGCAAAAAAGCGTTCCAGAGCATTGGCGAAGAGAAAAAGATCGCCATCGGAAACAAAACCAGCCGGAAGGAGGGTAAGATGGAGGAGACGTCCGCGCAGCAGCCGACCGTGAAAGAGTCGCTCCTCGTCGCTTGAGGAAAATCCCGTAAAAGCCAGGACACGGCGCTGGTTGGCTGCAGCAAGTTCAGGTGCGGCTCCGCTTTCCGGAAGGTAAAGCTCAAGCAGTGAGCGCAATGCTTCGGGGGAGGCGAGAGAAAGCAGATTGGCGTTCATGTGCGACAAAAAACGCCATTGGAGGTTCTCATCCGCATGGCGGGGGAGCATGGGAGCCGGGGCCGTTATATTGGAAAAGTCCGCCTGTGCTGGCGAAGAATCAGTTGGGCGGCATATATCCCCGGCCTGAAGGCTTGCTGGCAGAGAATGGTTGCAGCACAAAAGGTCCATAGAAAGCGTGCAGCGGTCTGGCAGCTCCTCACGGTTTTCCAGACGGTACAGAGGCGAGAGAAGGTGCTCAATTTGTCCGTCCTTTTCGGCCCGACGGTAGCGAAGACTGTAGAACATCCCCTTGCTGGTTTCGTCATAGGCTTCATAGGGGCGACAGGGGAACGTTCGACCGCCTGGGAACAATGCCGTGGCACTTTCCACACTCAAAATTTCAAGAAAACGACGTTTTCCGTCCTGCGGCCGGATGATATATTCCTCACGCGTGTGATCAATGACAAGCGGTTCAGCGGGTACCCGAAACACATTGACTGCCGGAATGATATTGAGTGCAAAACAGGCATCCGGAAAATCGGGCACATCGGGAGCTGTGCCACGCAGGCTGAATTCAATCGAAAGTTCTCTGTCATCGCCTGAGAAGTCGCAGCGTCTGAGACCGGATACGCGCAGGGCAAGCAGCTGTTCGGGACAATGGAAGTAGCGCAGCAATTCCATGTACCCGCGGTTGC
>JAGAEE010000192.1 GCA_017613295.1 Desulfovibrio sp.
CTACTCCCGGGCACGGCATATACTCGCGGCCGCCCGCCGCATACGCGACGTGCATGGCGGCCGTTTCCCTTCACGCTTGGAAGACATCCGGGCCCTCCCCGGTGTGGGGCCGTACACGGCAGGAGCCATTGCCAGCATCGCCTTTGGTGAGCACCTGCCCTGTGTGGACGCCAATGTGGAGCGTGTCCTCGCACGCGTCTTCAATGTTGATGGACCCGTCAAACAGGAACCTGCGGCAGGACTCATCCATTCATTGGCTCTGCGTCTGGTACCGCCACGGAACGTGCGGGAGCACAATCAGGCCATGATGGAGCTGGGGGCCCTTGTATGCCGCAAATCTCCCCTTTGTACAGCCTGCCCCATCTCCACCTGGTGTACGAGTCGTCATCTTGGCATAGCCAAACAGCGTCCCGTTCCCGGCAAAAAAAAAGCAATAACTCCGATCACGGCCGTGACAGGCGTACTGACCAGCGCCAACCGCGTTTTTGTGCAGAAAAGGCTGGAAGGCGATGTGTGGGGCAATCTGTGGGAATTTCCCGGAGGACGTGTAGAGCAGGGGGAAAGCCCGGAACATGCCATCGTTCGAGAATATATGGAAGAAACCGGCTTTGCCGTACGTGTGACAGCGAAACATGGTGTCATCCGGCATGGCTATACCACCTACCGTCTGACACTTCACTGCTTCGGCCTTGACATGGACTCGACAGATCCAGACGACATCCCCGTTCCGCCGATTCTTACGGCCGCCTCTGCCTGGCGCTGGCTATGTCCGAAAGAGCTTCACCTTGTGGCCATGCCAGCCCCGCACCGCAAACTGGCTGACAAGCTCTTCGGTACATCCGGCTGAGCACTTTTCCCCGAAGAATTCTTTACGCCTTCTCAAGCTCTTCTGCCTGCAAACCGCTGGCAAGACACTTTTGTCAGTCCACAGGATGGCCGGCGGCGCGATACTCATTGAGTTTGTTGCGTAGTGTGCGCACGGAGATGCCCAGCAGCTCCGCCGCCTGGGTACGATTGCCGGAGGTGACTTCAAGCCCCTTGATAATCATGATGCGTTCCATTTCGTGCAGGGGAATAACTGCTCCGGACATGTTTGCGGAAGTCGCAACCCCCGGAAGGACAGCCTGCTCCCGTGTCACCGAAGGTGGAGGCGCGCTTGGCTGCCGCACAGGGGATACGTCGACTGGCGGCTGCGCTAAAGACACGTCTGACGGCGTTTCCACTCGTCCTGAAACGTCCGTTTCGTCTTCAAACAGAGGCCAGTCCTCATCTTCCAGCAGGAAATGACACGGTTCCACAGGATGGCCGTTGGCCAAAAGCACGGCGCGCTCCATGAGGTTTTGCAATTCGCGGACATTGCCAGGGAAATCGTGGTTGCGTAACCATTGTACGGCGTGGTCCGAAAGTGTTGTGGCCGGGAGCTGGTATTCGCGCACATACATGTCCATAAAAAAGCGGGCCAGTTCCAGCACGTCGTTTCCCCGTTCACGCAGTGAAGGCAAACGCAGGGGAATGACATTAAGTCGAAAATAGAGATCCTGGCGAAATTTGCCCTGCTTGACCCAGTCTTCCAGATTTCTGTTGGTGGTAGCCAAAACCCGCACATCCACCTTGACGGTTTCCGTACCGCCCACGCGATCGATTTCGCCTTCCTGCAACACACGCAGCAACTTGGCCTGCAGCGCCAAATCCATTTCAGAAATTTCGTCAAGCAGAAGGGTGCCACCGTCAGCCATTTCAAACTTGCCCAGCTTGCGTGCAATGGCCCCCGTAAAGGCCCCTTTTTCATGACCAAAAAGTTCACTTTCGAGCAAGTGCTCTGGCAGGGCCGCGCAGTTGACGGCAATGAACGGCTTGTCAGCGCGCCGGCTCATGGCATGCAAATATCGAGCAAACATTTCCTTGCCAGTACCTGACTCGCCCATGATCAGCACCGTGGCCTTGGAGCCGGCTACTTGTCGGGCCAGCTGAAGCACACGAACTATAGCCGGATGTCGCCCCACAATACGCGGACCGGGGCGATCGTCAAACTGCGGTTTGTGTCCACCAAGTGTCGTCGTTGGGGGAACAGGCGCGGGCTTACGCGCTTCACCGGCCACGGCCATGATCCGCTCCACGTCCAAGGGCTCAAGCCAGTAATCACGGGCGCCGAGACTCAACAGTCGTTCGGCCTCCTCCGGGGTTCCCTTATCTGTGACAACGATGATCGGCGGGAAATCGTCCCTGTTGGCAGCTGCGGCCAGAAGGTCTTCCACACGATATCCCGGCAGGGAAGGACGCGAAAATATCATTCCCGTACCGGCTTTTCGCACGAACGTTTCGGCGCCACTGAGATTTTCCGCTATGCCAATTTCAAGACCTGCGTTTCGCAAGGCAGGGAAAATGGTTGTGACGGCCTGGGCTGGGGTGAGGAACAAGAGACGGCGCATGCAGAGTTGTGTACCGTTTCACGGCCTACAATGCAACAGTCATTCCAGGAATACGAGCCGGATTTCATGAAAAATGTCCCATTTGGTGCTTTCTTCCTCTGTTTTGTCACATTTTCCGCCTTGCCTTTGCCGCCGCATGGCGTCATACTGACAAAACGCATTATTCATGGAACAACGCATCGAGGAATTTTTACATGAGTACCCTTCTGTCATCATCTCGCCACCGCAAACCCCTGTGGCTGGAATACGGCGAGGCGCTTCTTGTGGCCCTCGTCCTCGCGATAGTCATACGCACCTTTGTTGTCCAGGCTTTTAAGATACCCTCCGAATCCATGTTGAACACATTGCTGGTGGGCGACCATCTCCTTGCCAGCAAATTTGCCTATGGTGTGAAGATTCCCTTCACGCACACCTACATTTGGCGCGGTGAAGACCCTCAGCGCGGTGACATTGTCATTTTCGAATACCCCAACGATCCCGATACGGACTTCATCAAGCGTATTGTTGGTATCCCCGGTGATATCATTGAGGTGCGCAACAAGCAGCTGTACCGTAACGGCAATCCCGTCAAGGAAGAGTATATCCGCTTTACCGAACCGGATCGCATTCAGCCGGTTCGCGACAACTTTGGACCTGTCACAGTTCCCGCCGACAAGTATTTTGTCATGGGTGACAACCGTGACAATTCCATGGATTCCCGTTTCTGGGGCTTTGTGAACCGCAGCGCCATCCGCGCCAAGGCCTGGCGTATCTACTGGTCATGGGGCGGTTTCGACGACATTCGTTGGAAACGCCTTGGTCGCGCCATAGAATAGTCAGGAACCGACATGGTTGTCCGGCTGTATAGCGGCGGCGTGGAGGGCGTAGACGCCTATCCCGTCGAACTGGAAGTGGACTACGTCCGGCAGGGTTTGCCAGCCTTCACCATGGTCGGTTTGGCTGAGGCGGCCGTACGCGAGGCCAAGGACCGTGTTTTCGCCGCCTTGCGTGCTTGCGGTTTTCGTCTGCCTCCTGCCCGCATCACCGTTAACTTGGCACCAGCCTGGCGGCGCAAAAACGGTGCCGGTTTTGATCTTCCTTTGGCAGTGGGGTTGCTGGCGGCCAGCGAAATCATTCCTCCTGAACGCCTTAGGGGCTTGTACCTTACCGGAGAACTTTCGCTCAACGGAGCGTTACGTCCTGTCAGCGGTGTACTTCCTCTGGCCCTTCTGGCTCGGCAACGCCATGCCGTAGGCCTTGTCGCTCCTCCCGGCAATGGTACCGAAGCGGCCATGGCTCGCGGCTTAAAGGTCTACACTCCAGAAAATCTCACGAGCTGTGCCGCCTTTCTGGCCGGTACAGAATCACTTGCGCCCCTGGAGGATGCGGACCTCTCGCCATCCATCACATGCGGGCATAATGTGGATTTCGCTGAAGTCAAGGGACAGGAGGCTGCCAAACGCGCTTTGGAAGTTGCAGCTGCCGGGGGACACAACGTGCTGCTCATTGGGCCGCCGGGCAGTGGCAAAACCATGCTGGCTCGACGTCTGCCCACCATCCTGCCTCCCCTGGATTTCGAGGAATCCCTTGAAGTGACAAAAATATACAGCGTGGCCGGCAAATTGGCCCCGGAAGGTGGGCTCATTCGCACACGTCCCTTTCGAGCTCCGCACCATACCATTTCCGACGTGGCACTGGTTGGCGGAGGAAGCTGGCCCCACCCAGGCGAAATCAGTTTCGCCCACAGGGGAGTGCTCTTTCTTGACGAGCTTCCAGAATTTCGCAAGTCAGCCCTGGAAGCCCTGCGCCAGCCTCTTGAGGATGGCACGGCGGTTATCGCCAGAGCTTCGCACAGTGTGACCTTCCCGGCCCATTGCATGCTGGTTGCAGCTATGAACCCTTGCCCCTGCGGCTATTACGGAGATCCGACGCACGAGTGCACCTGCAAACCGGAGCAGCGCGCTCGTTACCGCGCCAGGCTTTCAGGCCCCCTTCTGGATCGCATTGACGTTCATGTTGAAGTGCCCGCCGTAAGCTATACGGAATTCAGCGCCACAAGCCAGGGTGCGACCACGGCAGTCATGCGAGATCGTGTTCTGGCCGCTCGTGAGATGCAGCGTCTTCGCTACGGTTCCGAAGGACCACGCTGCAATGGGGAACTTTCAGGAGCCCTGCTGGAACGTCACTGTACCCTGGACGCCAGTGGACATGCCCTCATGGAGGCTGCCGTTACACGCCTCTCGCTTTCCGCCAGAGCCTGCGCCCGTGTACTGCGCATGGCTCGCACCATTGCCGATATGGAGGAAGCCAGAGATATCGCTCCGCAACATCTGGCCGAGGCCGTGGCTTTACGTGTTCTGGACAGGGGCGAATAACTATTCAGCCTGCCTTGCGCAACAAACGACGAGCGGCCTGTTTACCATGACCGTTTTTCTGGTGTGACGTGCGCGCCATGAGTTTTTTCTTGTGAGCCTTGCTTTGTCCGTATTGACGATTCTGTTTCCGGTGCCCACGATTACCGGTGACGCGTCCTGCCTTATGCCGTCCATTGTTCGCCACGTACATGGCACGAGCCTCACGTGCGAGCATGCGAGTGTCTGGATGATATTTTTCTCGTGGCAGAAGTTTTAGAGCGGAGGTCACGTCTGGCGCTCCCCCGGCGCACACCTGAAAACCCGCATCCAGCAGACGAAATGCCTCAATACTGCGTGTTTCAGAATCAGGTGCTCCAAGAATCACAGCCAATAGACGCTTGTGTCCGCGAGATGCCGTAAAAACAAGATTGTATCCCGAAGCGCGCACCCAGCCCGTTTTCAGTCCATCCGCTCCCTGATACTGACCAAGCAGGGGGTTCTTGTTCCATGTCAAGCGCCCATGATGGTGCAATACATGGGTATTGTGATACCGCAGGGATTCAGGATGGGCACGCAAATAGGCTCTGGACAGGGTCAACATGTCACGGGCTGTGGTACATTGACCCACAGCAGGCAAACCATGCGGATTGAAGAAACAGCTGTCGCGCATACCCAGCATTCGCGCCTTGCTGTTCATCATGTGGACAAAAGCCGTCACAGATCCTCCCACCATCTCGGCTACACTCACACTAGCGTCGTTACCCGACGAAACTGCCATGCCCGTGAGCAGCTGTTCGAGAGTCACACGCTCGTTTTCCCTCAGGCCCATGCGAGAACCGCCAGTATTGGCCGCCTCGCTACTGACAACAGCGGAAGTCTGAAGCTTAAGCAGGCCAGAAGATATCTGATCCATTGCCAAAAACATGGACATGACCTTGGTCAGGGACGCCGGTGGGATGCGCTGGTCGGCATTTTGTTCAAACAGCACTCTGTCACTGTCAAAATCGAAAAGGATGGCAGAACACACGTTCAGGGCGGCTTCTTGTGGCACAATCGGCATGGCACGACACGTGTCGTGAAAGATTGCGACAAGGCAAATCATGGCACAGAGGCAAAACATTCTGACCGTGAAATAAATGTTACATCTTCTGATCATGAATAATCCTTTGACATTGGTAGCGGAAATTCAATAATGCTATGAGGCACTTCTGAGATGTGGGATGGCAATATTAGAAAATGTCTAGATATCATAGCTGCATGTTTCTGTAAACGAAAGCTTCGGGCATGGCAAGACGTCACTCATCAGTGTCAAAGAAAAAATATGATGGCGCAGAAGGACAAAAAGCTTCAAGAGGCTTGCGTCACCGTTCAAAAAAGGCTATGTGTCGCAAAATTTCTCAAAGAAAGGCTTCGCAGGGCATATGAACAAAACACTGATGACCGTCAAAGGTTATGTCACGGCCATTCCCCGTTCTGTCGACGCACGCCAGGCACGTGTTGCCATTGTGCAGGATGATGTAGAGTACCGCATTGTTCCACGCGGTGCCGGAGTAGACCTGGACGACGAGGTGAGCGTTCCAGTGGAGGTCACAGGCATCCTGGAAGAAGAGGACGGCACAAAGTACCTCACGGTGCGTGGTTACAAAATACTGGAAGACGATTCTTGGCTGGAAGAGTGACAGTTTCTGCCTCACGAGGCCATGACAACCTTCCTTGAATGGTGCTGCTACAGCAAAGACATCTGCTGTTGTTGCCTGTGGGTACGCACTGCGAGTTTGCTGTGTCGACAAAAATCTTGTATCTGCGCCAAAAATGAAGAAGGCGGCAAGCTCATGAGCCTGCCGTAAAGGGTTCTGTGCGCACAGTGACTCAGAAAGAGGGCACGTGCTGCTCTCGTCAGTCCGACATAAAGCAAGCGGCACTCCTCAGCGTCCTGTGCCATTCGTTCCTCAGGCGTTTCCTCTTCTGACGGTGTTGACTCCATCAAACGTGACCGGCGCAACGGCAAAAGCCCTTCCTCCAACCCAGGGATAAAAACTGCTTGAAATTCCAAACCCTTGGATGCATGCAGTGTCATTATCTGCACGTGTTCCGCCTTGGCATGCACGCTTTCTTCCTCGTGCATCCAGGCAATTTGTTGGAAAAATTCACTCCAAGAACCACACTGTCGCCACAGCTGACAAAAATCCTTCCAGGCTCGACTTGCCGTAAACGTGGGACCGGCCCAATCTTGTTCATACAGCCACGCCTCCATAGCCTTCGGACTGGAAAGCGCTCCGGCAGGGATCACGCAGGCAGGGAATATGGCTGGATCTTCAGCGGACAAGACGAGCTTGTCATGAAAGATATCTCCCTCAAAACCGCAATGCGTTGCAAGGATTGACAGCAGCTGGGCGCACACTCTGTCTTGCAGAAAAGAATCCTCAGCGGGTGCCGTGCAGGGGATGCCTGCCCTTTCCAGGCTGGAACGCAAAATTGGAATCTGCGCCTTCAATCGCACCAAAATCGCAATATCGCCCGGTGCAAGGTTGCCGGCCAGCCCATGAGGATCATGGCACGACGTCTGATCAAGAAGGGTATGTGACGTGGCTCCCAGGAGTTCGCGTATTCTGTCGGCTACCCATTTGGCTTCGGTCGACGTATCTGGAGCCGAAAAAAGGCACAACTCGGCCGACAGTGTCTGCACCGCCGTGAGCGGTCCGCACTGCCCCTTCCCGTGCAGCAGGCTGCGGGCCATGTCCAGCACTTTCTGACTGGCACGATAGCTGTTGCTAAGGCGCAGCGTGACAAGATTCGGCCAGCAGACACGCAGGCTCGCTTCATTCTGTCCGTTGACGCCACGAAAACCGTATATGGACTGGTCCGGGTCGCCTATGCCAAAAAAACCGCTGCCGTCAGGAGGGAGCAGAGCGCGAACAATATCCAGCTGTATGGGGGAGAGATCCTGCACTTCATCCACAAGAAGATGCCTGGGGCGCTGACTTTCTGGCAGGGAGCGCGCCTTGACAAGCAGCCAGTCCAGAAGGTCGGCATAGTCCACATGAGGAAGCCTTCCGCGTTTTTTGAACTTCGTGTAATTGGCAATGGCGAGGGCCATATCGTCTGTCTGCGCCAGGCAACCCTGTTCTCGTGCCAGACTGTACTTTTTCCACAGCCGCCGTGCCATTTTGGAATCAAGTTGTGGATTGGCAATGCGGAAGAGATTTTCGGCAGTGTCTTCTCCCAACAACAAGGGTGTCGTGGCTGAGGTTTCGCACAACCATCGCCAGGCAAAAGCGTGCAGGGTATCGCACAAGGGCAGCTCACCGGCAGGTCGTCTGGGGAAAGAACGGAGCAGACGTTCACGAATCTCGGCGGCCGCCCGTCGTGTGAAAGTAATGGTCATGAGGCGCGCAGGTTCCATGCCATCATGCATCAGGTGTTGAAGACGTCCCACAAGTACCCGTGTTTTTCCTGCCCCGGGACCGGCGAGAACCATCACCGGGCCGGGACCGCTTTCCAAAGCAATTTGCTGTTCGGCAGAAAAGACGGTCATCTGTGATGGGCGTGTCGCGCACTGCTGTCCGTTGGCACCTGTGGAAGACAAGACGGCATGGCCGTGTTTTGCCGATGAAAACAGAGTGTTTTGTGATGTGATGTTACTGGCAGAACGCTTTTTATCGAGGGGACTCAAACCGGGCAACACAGGACCACGCAGGTCGGCCATTTCCTTTGGGGAAAATACGCGCACAACCCCGTACTCGCCGTCATACCCTCCCTGTCGATATACTTGCCCCCGACGCATGCGTGCCACAGCTTCTCCCAAGGGTTCCCAGTAGGCGCGAATGTCAGATTCCGGCAATCGGCAAAGGATATCCAACTCGGCACCGAGATCGCGCAACAGCTTGGCATATTGTTGCTGCACTTTGCGAGAAGAAGGACCTACGCCCAATATTTCACCCGTGATTTCGGCAAGGGGAATGAGGGGTCTGGCCTCGGGTTCGCGTTGTAGAATCGGTGCGGCATCCCTGTCGGCCAGTTCCAAAACACGGTGCAGCACGCCCACTGTCAGGGGCTTGCCGCATACGGGACAAATATTGCCCAGCTCCAAAGCCTCGCGCGGTTCTAGAACGACATTGCAGGCACGATGTCCGTCCAGATGATATTTGCCCTCGTCAGGGTAAAATTCCATGGTCCCGAGGAAGCGACAGTCCAGCCCGTCCTGGTTGTCTCGCCGTGCGGCGGCGCGCAAGGCAGCAAATATTCCATCAAAAGTTGGGCGTCCCGCAAAAAGGTTGGCTTCACGTCCAAGATTGGCTCCCGAATGCGCGTCGGAATTGGAGACGAGGGCAAACTTATCCAGGGCACTGACAAGGCGGTTCATGGCCGGATCAGATGATAGGCCCGTTTCCAGAGCAAAAATGTGTCCTGAAAGGTCGGCATAGCACTCTTCTAGCGTGTTGAATCCCGATTTGGAACCGAACAGGGCAAACCACGGCGTCCACACATGGGCGGGAATCATCACCGATCCCGGCACACAGTCCAGCATAATTTCCAGTAGATCTCGCGAGTCCAGTCCCAGAATGGGACGCCCGTCGGCACAAAGGTTGCCCACTTGTGCCAGACGTAGAGAAAGGCGCTCGGCGTCTTCCAGTGTGGGCACAAAGATCAGATTGTGTATCTTGCGTACTTTGCCGTGCCGTTTGTAGATAGAGCTGATTTCTGTTTGCCAGAGGAACAGCGGCGTCGCTTCCATGCCCGGGCGGGACATGGATTCAGGGAGAAACTCCAGTTTTTCTGGCTCCCCCTTCAGACGGTACAGACCGCTTGACTCATCGCGTTCCAGCTGTTCGGCTAACTCGGCACGCCAACCGGGATGGGTAAAATCTCCCGTACCCAGCACGTGAATGCCTTTACATCTGGCCCAGGCGGCAAGATGTCGGGCTGTGAGCGCCTTACTGGTGGCGCGGGAAAAACGGGAGTGAATGTGCAGGTCGGCGATGAAGTTCATCATTCCTTCCTTTTGGAGGTAGGCTGTGCCAGGGAAGAGTTAGGCGAGATAGGGACAAAAATCCAGTGCTGCGTCAGTCCAACCGTGGTTTTTGTCGTGCAAAGGCAGAGGTGCTTCCAAAACCGAGTTATGGGCAGCGTTCTTGCGGGCCACCACCAGCACCCTTTTTGCGGGCAGATCTTGCTGAGGCACCACGGGAAGCACGTGGCGCAGACCCAGGCCGGCTTTGTCCATTGCCAGACACAGACGTGGCAGAGACAGCGCGTGCCAGATGCAGAAAAAAAAACCCAGATGTCGCAGCAGCATCGTGGCCGCCCGACAAAAGACCTCCAGGGGGTCCCCTTCTTGATGTGCCGCCCGTAGCCCCCTTTCGCGAAGTTCGTGCGGTGAGGCTCTTCCTTTGATGTCAAATGGGGGGTTTGCCAGCACCATGTCCAGTTTCCCCTCAAGGGAGGTATTATACACGGAATGTGTCAGGGTATGCAAGAATCGGACATCGGCAAAATTCGCCACCATAAAGGACACCCTGTCTGCCAGACCAAGACGCATAGCGTTTCGCTCTGCCGCGCTGACAAGCGCTTTTTCCCTGTCCAATCCAAGTCCACAGACTGACGGACACCGGAGGGCCAGCCCCAGCAGGGCTGCGCCACATCCACACCCCAGTTCGACGACGAGGGGAGGGTGACGGCGATGAGACTCTGTTTCCACATGCCGTGCGACAAAGGCCGACAGCAAAAGGGCGTCCATCCCGAAACGCAGGCTTCCCTCGGGCTGTTCCAGTCCGCGGGGAAATGCCATGCGGGCCAAAGCAATCGTGGCAGTGTTGATCATGTAAGAAAGTCTGCAAGGTTTATAATTTTACGCTCTGTAAGGACAAAGTGCTGGTATCAAACTGGCGATTTAAAACACTTATGGCAGAGGAACGTTGCAATGTGTTGCTTTGCCAGGGAATCATTTCCATGTCACTCTATGCGTTTTTCATCAATCCGCCCTCCAATTACCTTGAGAAAGTGGAGAAACTGATAAAAATGGTTTTTGAAAATTCCAAATCACTACGATATCGGGATCAATTGGGCTAAAACACTTGGTATATACCACTCGCATGCAAGGAACAATTTTAGTTAGTCGAGCCTTAAAAAGTCACTTCATATGAATTTATACTCGTAAAACAAAAGTCGTCGAAACGAAAAAGAGGTGGCAAAAAGGTCAACGCCCATTCAGACGAGTTCGTGCCGTAAATCTTCCTTTGCTTCACTGATTGCTAAAAGACTACAAAAGGCAAAAAATATCATTTGGGCCACGGCCCGCATCCATTTCCTGAAGTTGA
>JAGAEE010000024.1 GCA_017613295.1 Desulfovibrio sp.
AGGATGTCTAAAAAAACTTGGGAATCCTTGTTTTTGGCGTGGCCGACGCTGCGTGGCCGCGCAGGAGATTTCACAGAAGCCCATTCGGGACGCCATGCGCGTTGACCACTATCGTGCCAACATGCGCAACGCCCTATGAAGATAGAAGATATGTGGGACTACTGCACGGATCCAGGCAGCGAGTTCTGCGTGCGGGATTTGTTCTTTACAAAACCGAAGGAAAGGCGGTAGAAAGGATTGCAGCAAGGTTTATGGTGCAAGATGTGCATAACATATTGATATTATTGTGATTAGATATGGACTCAAAATCCGCCGGTGACAACACCTTGCGAGTCCAAGTCTCGCTCCCGGTACCATGAAAATTCAGGCGGTTACGTAAAATCGTAGCCGCCTTTTGTATCACTTAAGCATCACCACTTATGTCATCAGTGTCTATTGACGGCATGCGGGTTGCAGCTAATTCTTTTCACCGGGGTATAGCAAAATCTATTTTCAAAAAGCGTTTTTTGTCTAGTTCTCCAGTGTTTTTTCAACAGGCCGGAGGTGGGCTATGCCTGATAGTGGCGTTGCATGGCGTTTTTTTCGATGCGTCACACCGTGCCTGCTTTGCTTCGCTTTATGTGCCTGTACCGATAAGGACACTTCCCGCCCGGGAAGTCTCATTGATGTTACTGTAGTGGAAATGGTACCTCAACGCGTGCCTGTCTCCGCAGAACTTTCAGGACGTGTCAACGCCTTTCGCAAAGCCGAAGTTCGCCCGCAGGTCAGTGGCATACTTGTACGTCAGTTGTTCAAGGAAGGTTCTCTGGTTAGCGAGGGGCAATCGCTGTATAAGATTGATCCAGCCACATATGAGGCGGCAGTGGAAAGTGCCCGGGCAGAAGTATCTCGCGGTGAGGCTCGTCTGCACGCTGCCACATTGACTCGTGATCGGCGACGTGCACTGTTGCGAGTCAATGCCGTGAGCAGACAGGCATTTGAAGATGCTGATGCGGAATATCTTCAGGCTAAAGCCGACCTTGATGCGGCCAAGGCCGCGTTGAAGGCCTCACAGATACAGTTGCGCTATACGGATGTGCTCGCCCCCATAAGCGGACGAATCGGAAAATCCTCGGTGACACAGGGGGCACTCGTCACAGCAAACCAGGCGGCCCCCATGGCCGTTATTCAACAGCTTGATCCAGTCTATGTGGACATGACACGTTCCATTCTGCCGATGCTGCAACTACGCGAACTATATAGTTCAGGCAGCTTGAAGCCTCCACAGAATGGTGTCACTCCCGTGCGGCTAATTTTGGAAAATCACAAATCCTATCCGCTGGAAGGGGAGATGCAGTTTGCCGACATCACGGTGGACGAGAGCACGGGAATGGTTTTGCTTCGTGCTGTTTTTCCCAATCCTGAAGGTTTGCTTCTGCCGGGTATGTACGTGCGCGCCATGGTGGAAGAGGGCATAGAGGAAAAGGCCTTGCTTGTGCCGCAACTGGCCGTGCGTCGTAATGCCAAGGGGCAAGCCAGCGTTTTTGTCCTAGAGGGAGATGATACGGTGAACGAGCGTGAGGTTGAAGCTTCCGAACGCGTTGGCTCTGATTGGCTGATTCGTCAAGGGCTTACCGTCGGGGAAAAAGTTGTCATAAAGGGAATGCAGCGCCTTCGTCACGGTTCGAAGGTAAAAGCTCAACTTGTGTCCGTCAGACAAGATGCGTCAAACACGTCCGAGCCATAGCGAACGAACAACCATGTCGCATTTCTTCATAAGTCGCCCGGTTTTTGCGTGTGTGCTTGCCATCCTGATCATGCTGGCGGGCGCTCTTGCCTTTGTGACTCTTCCTGTTGCTCAATTTCCGCACATGGCTCCCCCCACAATCACACTTATGGTGGACTATAGTGGTGCTTCGGCCCAAACCATTGAAGACGCCATTACCCAGCCGGTGGAACAGAACATGGTCGGGTTGGACCGTCTGCTCTATATGAATTCCACAAGTAGCTCCGAGGGACGCATGGTTATGCGCATGACCTTTGAGGCTTCCGTGGATCCCGACGTTGCCCAGATGCAGGTGCAGAATCGTCTCCAGCTGGCCATGCCCCGACTGCCTGACACGGTCAAGAATCAGGGAGTCCGGGTGCGCAAGGTCTCTGACACCTTTTTGCAGTATTATTCATTTTATGACACTACGGGAAAACTCCCCGTCGAAGATATTGCCGACTTTATTGCCTCCACCCTGGTGGATCCATTGTGTCGTATTGATGGTGTGGGCGATGCCACATTGTACGGCGCGCCCTATGCCATGCGCATTTGGCTGAATCCAAACAGTTTGCGGTCTTTCAGTTTGACCCCTCACGACGTTATTCGTGCCGTCGAGGCGCAAAACGACCAGATATCCGTGGGTCAGGTTGGCGGTTTGCCCAGTGTGCCAGGTCAGGAACTCAATGTCACCATGCTTTCGCGTTCCAAACTTGAGAATGTCGAACAGTTTCGCAATATCGTTGTTAGGGTAAATGCCGATGGTTCGGCCGTGCGTGTGCGGGATGTGGCTCGTGTGGAAATGGGACGGCTGAGTTATGCCATCAGCGCTCAATATAATGGACAGCCGGCTGTTTCTGTGGGCATACAGCTTGCTGAAGGGGCCAACGCCGTGGACACGTCCTCCCGGGTGGCGGCTTTTATGGAGCGCATGCGACAGTATTTCCCTCCTGGTCTGGATTATCTCATTCCCTATGACACCGTGCCATTTATTCAGCAATCCATTCACGGAGTATTTCAGACTCTGCTTGAAGCGATATTGCTGGTGGCGCTCGTCATGTTTGTTTTTCTGCAGAGCTGGCGGGCGACACTCATACCGACATTGGCCGTACCCATTGTCTTGCTGGGCACGCTGGGTGTCATGGCAACATTGGGCGCGACGATAAACACGCTGAGCATGTTTGGTCTGGTGCTGGCCATTGGACTTTTGGTGGATGACGCCATTGTGGTGGTGGAAAATACGGAGCGTCTCATACGCACCGAAGGCCTTTCTCCGCGCAAAGCCATCGAAAAATCCATGCACCAGATAACCGGAGCCCTTATTGGCGTTGCCGCTGTCCTGGCCGCCGTATTTTTGCCCATGGCCTTTTTCAGTGGAATGAGCGGGGCCATATATCGTGAATTTTCCCTGACGATCGTGTCGGCTATGGTGCTCTCCGTTTTTGTGGCTGTCACCATTACGCCACCCTTGTGTGCACTGCTGCTGCGCCCCGGGAAAACTGGCGCGCAGCAGGGCTTTTTCGCCTGGTTCAATCGTCGGTTGGACAGCCTCACCATTTCTTATGAAGGAGCCGTCGCTCAATGGATTCGGCGTCGCGGCAGGGTTATGGTCATTTATGCACTTATGGCCTGTGCAACGCTGGTTTTGCTGCGTCAGATGCCCACATCCTTTTTGCCCGTGGAAGATCAGGGCGTCGTTGACATTAATGTTTTTCTGCCACCGGGCCATACACGCGATGCCACACTTGGAGTTCTGAAAGAGATTGAAGCGTATTTTCTCAACGAGGAAAAGGCGGCCGTGCAGGGGGTGGAAATTCGTACCGGAATCGCTGCTGGCGGTTCACGTGGGCAGAATGTTGCCTCCGGTTCTGCCAATCTCAGACCGTGGAATGAACGAAAAAATCAGGCATTGAGTGCTGACGCCGTGGTGCGTCGTGCGCGTGCGCATTTTGCCGGGCATCCCGTGGCCCGCATTCTCATTTCCCAGCCACCGCAGGTACGCGGTTTGGGGCAGGCGTCAGACATTTCTCTGCAACTCGAGGATCAGGGTAATCTCGGACACGCGGTTCTCATTGCCGCACAACGGGAGCTGCAGGAAGCGGCTTCGCGCAGTCCGCTGCTGTTCAACGTGCGTACGACGTCACTCGAAGATATTCCACAGCTCATTTTGCGTGTGGATGACCTGAAGGCGAGCATGTACGGTATTGGCGCTGACGCCCTTAATGAAGACATGACGGCTGTCTGGGGTGGCGTGTACGTCAATGATTTTGTGGACAGGGGACGCGTGAAGCGCGTCTACGTGCAGGGAGACGCCCCTTGGCGCATGCACGGAGATGACCTGGCCTTTTGGCATTTTCGCAATGCGGAAGGACAGATGGTGCCTTTTGAGGCTGTAGTCATGCCTGAGTGGAGTTTTGGACCATCCCAGTTGGAACGCTTTAACGGAGTGCCCTCAGTGAGCATTCAGGCCGCACCCGCGCCGGGAATCAGTTCCGGCGATGCCATGAAGGAACTTGAACGATTGGTTGAAGATCTTCCCCACGGCATTGGCCTCGAATGGTCAGGCCTGAGTTTTGAGGAGAACCGTTCCGGTGGAAAAACGGGATATCTCTATGGCCTGTCAATCCTTGTGGTATTTCTTTGTCTGGCCGCGTTGTACGAAAGCTGGTCTATACCTCTGGCGGTCATTCTTGTTGTGCCCGTGGGTGTGTTGGGGGCGCTTGCCCTGAGCTCAATGCGTGGGCTTTATAATGACGTGTATTTTCAGGTTGGTATTCTGGCGGTCATCGGTCTGGCGGCGAAAAACGCCATACTCATCGTGGAATTTGCTCAGGAACTTGTGCGACGCGGCAAAAAACCCACACAGGCCGTCATTGAAGCCGCACGACTGCGGCTGCGTCCCATTGTCATGACTTCCATGGCCTTTCTTTTGGGCGTTTTGCCATTGACAGTCAGCCGAGGGGCCGGCGCCAACAGTCAGCATGCCATCGGTACCGGTATAGTTGGAGGGACTTTTCTTGCGACGTTATTGGGCGTGTTTCTTGTCCCCGTTTTTTTTGTGGTGGTGAGTCACGTCTTTCGTCGAGGTCAAAAAGCACAGGATGGGTGAGGTACACCTTTCCTGTGCTTTTGAAAACAGAGAGGTATCAGCCGAGGTCCCAATCGAGCCCGAAGGTGTCGTGCAGAATACGCACGGCAAGCTCAAGATATTTCTCCTGGATGAGAATGGTGATCTTGATTTCGGACGTGCTGATCATCAGAATATTGATGCCTTCCTGGGTGAGGGCGGCAAAGGCGCGTGCGGCCACTCCGGAATGATTGCGCATGCCAACGCCGATGGCGGATACCTTGGCCACACTGACGTCGTGCAGCACTTCGGAGGCACCCGTTCTGTGCATCACTTCCTCCATGATTTCCAGCGTTTGCGGCAAATCCTTGCGCGAAATGGTGAAAGTCATGTCCGTATGACCATCCATGCTGGTATTCTGCACGATCATATCCACCAAAATGCCTTTTTCTGAAAGCGGTCCAAACACAGCCGCAGCGTTACCCGGAACATCGGGCAGGTCGCGCAGGGTCACGCGGGCCTGATCTCTGTCATAGGCGATTCCTGAAACAAGAACGGCTTCCATTGTAGAATCCTCCTGGGTGACAAGCGTGCCGGGATCATCGCTGAATGTCGAACGCACGCGTACGGGCACCTTGTATTTTTTGGCAAATTCGACGGAACGTATGTGCAGCACCTTGGCGCCCATGCTTGCCATCTCAAGCATTTCATCGTAGGCCACGCGATCCATTTTGCGGGCGGTAGAACAGATATTGGGGTCAGTTGTGTACACACCGTCAACATCGGTAAAAATGTGGCATTCCGCAGAATCGAGTACGGCCGCCAGGGCAACAGCAGAAGTGTCCGAACCGCCTCGGCCGAGCGTGGTAATGCGCCCGTCTTCCGTACATCCCTGGAAACCGGCCACCACGAGAACGTCATAATCCTTGAGAAATTGACGAAGTTTGTCGCTATTGATGGCGTGGATGCGGGCGCGGCCGAACTTGTCGTCAGTGGTGATGGGAATTTGCCATCCCAGCAGGGAGCGCGCACGAATTCCGGCGTCTTTGAGTAACATGGTGAACAGCGAGACGGAAACCTGTTCGCCAGTGGAAACAAGGGTATCGACTTCAGTGCTGTCCGGATGTTCGGACCAGGAGTCGGCAAGAGACAGCAGCCTGTTCGTATCTCCGGCTCTGGCTGAGAGGACAGCAAGAACTTTGTAGCCGTCAGCGAGGGCGCCCTGAACTTTTTCCCGCACCTTCTTCATGCAGTCCAGGTCGGCCACGGAGGTGCCGCCGAATTTTTGTACAAGAATCTTCATGCCTGTTTCCATTTCAGTAAGCCTTTTGCGGATTTTGACAGAAATCCGTTTGTGTGTTCCGTGTGAACCACTTTTGAAGCAGCAAATGTTGCAGGGCTGTGGCGACAACGCCGCAGGGGTGCAACGTCAACAGGCGTTGTTCATCGCATGCTTGCAGCTCAATGTCCAGATAATCTTGAGGTAAAAACGCTGCGGGCAGATATTCCGCCCATTCCACCACAGTCAGTATGTCCGTGTTGTCCAGAGCGTCCAGCACTTCCTCCGGTGGATAACCGGGACATCGGTAGAGATCGCAGTGAAGGATCGGCGGGGTGGTGGGATAGCTGTGGCAAAGGGTGAAAGTCGGACTGGACGGCTCGGCGGCATCGCCCCCAGGAAGGGCGTTCACCAGGGCTCGAGTGAGCGTTGTCTTGCCGCTGCCGAGGGAACCGCGCAGCAGCAGCGCCGTTGGACCGTGCTGTGTGACTGCCCGGGCAAGGATATCGCCAAAATGCTGTGTCGCCAATTCGTCACACAGTGTCAGCGTGGCCATGGTTGGACATCTCCTTCGGGCTCTCTTAAGGCGTATGTGAACAAGGCCCTTGGCAAGGCGTCGGCAACGGATGCCGCCATGTTGCCCCGCAGGGGCCACTTTTCTGCCAGAATCTTGCCAGCCAGGGCGTGCAGGGCCACGGCCTGGCCAGCCACTGTCAGGGACGGGCTGGCACCGGTAGGCGCTGTCTCCGTCTTTGCCACGCGAGCCAGCAGACCGCCGAGACAACCGGCGAGCACGTCGCCTGATCCGCCGACGGAAAGTTGCGGTACGTCATAAGGGCAGAGCAGCACTGGTGCCCTGTCTTGGCCCACTAGCGTGCCTGATCCTTTCAACACCACCACCCCGTGACTGATGGAGCACAGGGCGTGCAGGGCGTGCAGCCGGTCCGCCTGTATGTCTCTTGCGGTGCAGCCAAGAAGAAGGGCAGCCTCGCCGGGGTGTGGGGTCAGGATGTCTCTTTCAGAAACACGGGCGAACAGGGCCGGCTGACGCGCCAGCAGTGCCAGAGCGTCGGCGTCAAAAACCGTCGGCGGGCGCTCAGGCATGTCGAGCAGGCTGGCGAGAAACTCGGTCGCATCTTCTCCCCGGCCCATACCAGGACCCACTACAAGAGATGCACCGCGAGCGATCATGGCAGTAAGATTGTCGGGCAGGGTTTCAGGCCATTGGCTTTGTGGCATGGGCGTCAGGGCCAATGTCATGATTTCGGCACAACCATTTTTGATGTCCGGCAGGCATGGCGCTGGAGCGGCGGCCGTGACAAGACCGCACCCTGCGCGCAAGGCGGTGCGGGCGGCCAGATGTGCCGCGCCTCCGAGTCCGGCAGCCCCTCCGATGATGAAGACGTGACCGTAGGAATTTTTAAAAACCCCCGGTCTTGCGACGGCAAAAGGGGAGAGGCAGCGGCCGTCTGCCAGGAAAAAGGAACACGGTGCCTCCTGCCGTGTTTTTGTCGGGATGCCGATATCGCGAACGTGAACGCGACCTGTCCACATGGCGGCTTCGGGCTGCAGCAGACCCGGCTTTGCCGCCTGAAAACTGACGGTGGCCGTCGCACGTACGGCTTCCGGCAGGGGTTTTCCAGAAATGCCGTCTAGGCCAGAAGGAATGTCCAATGCCAGCACGAAAGGCGTGGGTAGGACGTTTATGGCGCGCACCAGGGCCAGTGTCTGCGGTTTGAGGGCGCCTCGGAATCCCGTTCCGAGAAGACCGTCTACAAGAATGTCGGGTGTGGGGATATTGTCGGGTATGGCGAGAGAACCGTCCGGCTTTGAGGGGCATCGCCTGAATGGCACACCGCACGCACGGGCCAGACGTACATGTTTGCCGCAGGTACCCTTGCATCCGGCAAGAGGCTTTGTGTGCAACACCAGAGGTTTGGCTTCGACATCCAGCAGAAGCCGGGCCAGGCACGCGGCGTCACCGCCATTATTGCCACTGCCCATGATCAGCACAACTCGCTTGCCGGAAAGTTGTGGAAAATAGTCTTTCAGGACGGCAAACGCGGCACGGGCGGCGTTTTCCATCAACAGCTCCTGCGGCAGTCCGAGGCTCATGGCTTCCGCATCCCAGAGGTGCATTTCCTCGGGGGAGGGCAGTGGCACAAAAAGTCGCGAAAGAACCTTATCCATGTTTTACGACTCCAGAATGACAACGGCAACCGCGCTGTGGCGGCCGTGACTTAAGGATATCTGAATTTTTTGCACGCCCAGGTAGCTTGCGTGTTCCCTGGCCGGCCCCAACAGGCTCAGCAAAGGCTGTCCCTGAGCCCCGCGTCGTATTTCGATGTCTGTGAAGGAGATGCCCCTGGTGAAACCCGTGCCCAGAGCCTTGACCGCCGCCTCCTTGGCCGCGAAACGTCCGGCAAGCCAGGCGGTCGGGTACGAGGGCATGTCGTCGAGTTCCTCTGGGGTCAGAATTTTTTGTAGAAAATGATGCCCAAAGCGTTCGTGTGCCGCGCGGATGCGCTCCAGTTCAGCGATGTCGGTTCCCAGTCCAATGATCATGGCACAGCACCATAGGGGGATTCCGCAACGGTACGGAAATACGGGATTGCCCCTTTTTGAAAAATAGCATAAAAGATTTTTTTATCTTTTTAGATTGCTCCAATCGTTCTTGTTCGTCAAGGCGTCATTCGGCAGCGTGGAGAGAAGACATGAAGCTGTGTATCATTGGAACCGGATACGTTGGGCTGGTCAGTGCGGCCTGTTTTGCAGAAATGGGCAACAGTGTGACGTGCGTGGATGTCAATCCCGCCATTGTTGACAAGCTGAACGCTGGTCATGTGCACATCTTTGAACCCGGGCTGGAACCCATGGTGCGCCACAGCCGGTCTGACGGCCGCCTGACCTTCACGACACGGCTGGAAGAGGGACTTCGCGGGGCGGAATGTGCCTTTATCTGCGTTGGCACACCGCCCAG
>JAGAEE010000193.1 GCA_017613295.1 Desulfovibrio sp.
ACGTCTTGCGGTTTTAAGGGCATGTGCGTTCATGCCAGGAGGAAGCAGCCATGTTGGCCTGAGTGTCCCCATTATGGTGGGCACGCAGGTGTTGTGCTCACATCCCTCTGTTTCAAAAACGCCCATGGGCCAGCCGTGTTCTCTCAGAATATCGCGGAGAAAATACATGGCCGCGCGAACCGTGTCCTCACCCAGCAGACGGTAGGGATGGCTTTCAGGCAAGCGGTTCATGGTATGCCAGGGATCGTCAGCCATTCTGCCGTCCACATAGCCCAGCAGATCTATGGTACCTCCACTGATAGCCAGAGACCCCATACCCGATGAAAGCAATTTTACGGCACAACCCTCCCGTGCTGCTGTCAGCGCTGCCATGAGGCCGGCCATGCCGGAACCTACCACCAATACGTCAGCAAATTTGTTCATGGGCGGCTCCGTCAAGATTGAGGACTCCGGCATAGACCGCTCGGCCAAGCTCTATCTCTCGCGCCTGGACGCCCCATAGGGCTGGTCGCAGGCCACCCCAGCGCTCTTGCAGGAAACGGCGCATATTGTCAGCGGGCGGAAGATCGAGTGAAACATTGTGTTCCGTCAGGGCAGCCACAGCCCGTAATGAGCAAAAAGTGCCCTGGCAGGTTCCCATGCCAAGACGTGTACGTAGACGTATGTCTGTCAGGGAATGGGTTGCCGCATTTTGCGCCACATATTCTATTTCGGCCAAACTGACCATTTCACATTCACAGAGAAGGGGATTTTCAGGAATATTTTTGGCGGCATCCAGGACGTCATTGAGTTCATCACCAAGGCGGTCAGCCATAATTTTTAAACCTGATACGGGAAAATGCTTAGCTGCAAGAGCCAGGACAGACTTTTCTGGCGCTTTCACCAGAGGCTCCTCAGCCGTACGGCAAGGAGTCGTCACATGGAGCTTGGCACATACCGTGTCGCAGACCCGTTCGGCCATAAGCCGGTAAGTTGTCAGCTTGCCGCCAAATACGGAGACCATTCCTGCCAGACCTTGCTTGGCGTGATCAACCACATGAAATCCACGTGAGGCCTGGCGTCCTGCGGCGTTCCCGGGAGTATACAATGGCCGGGTGCCTGCGAAGGCCCGCAGAATGCGGTAGTTGCGCACATCGGGAAAGAGGGGTTCGCCGAGGTTGAGTAGGCGCAGCACTTCTTCTGTTGTGGGGGTTGTGTCATCAGGCCTTTCCGTTGGTGCGGATGTGGTGCCAAGTATGGTAATGGAGCCGTGCGGAACAAAGATGTCGCCGTCAGAACTGGGATGCAGACGGTTGATCACCCTTGAAGTGAATCGATGGTTGAAAACCAGCAAAGTGCCCCTGTCTGGTGAAACCGCCACATCCAAACCGGCCAGAGCCGCGATGCGTCCCGACCAGGAACCCGCTGCGTTGATCACGCAGGTGCAGGCAATTTCCACCTGCTCACCGGTGAGCCGATTTTGTGCCGTCACGCCGGAGATATTTCCGTTATGGCTGTGGATGGCCGACACCTCGTGATAGGTGAACATGCGTCCACCGTAACGTTTTGCCGACATGGCGTTGTGCAACACGAGCCTGAAACCGTCAACACAGGAATCGGGGACACGAAAAACCCGCCGTATGCGCGGAGAGAGGTTTGGCTCAAGCCTTCGGGCCTCATCCACGTCCAGCTCCCGGGTTTCGATTCCAGCCTTGCCGCAGGCTTCAACCCATTTGTCAACATAGGCTGGATCGTCCTCATCTGTCAGAACGAAGAATCCTTCTGTTTCCTCCACGCACTGTCGTCCGATACGTCGGACGATCCTGTTTTCCTCTATGCATTCACGCGCCGATTCAATATCACCGAAGGCATAGCGACCACCACTGTGCAACAAGCCATGAAAACGCGAACTTGTGCCGTGCGCAAGGCCCCCCTGTTCAAGCAAAATGGTTGAAACGCCACGCATGCACAAATCACGGAAAGTCCCTATTCCTGTGGCTCCGCCGCCAATGACGACGACTGTTGTTTCCAGCATGTACAACCCCGAGAGGGTTTTTGCCGTGGAGCTGCACTGGTGGCAAAAGCTAAGCCAGAGACCACGACATGAGTTTTTGGGCAAAATATTTTTAGATATTTACAAGATTACGTCAAGTTAACCGATCGAGAGTGACAGGACAATTGTATGATGACATGCGGCAAGCGAGCCCCGCTGTGATTGGCTTTGTGGGCGAATGCCTGACATGAATCGCAGACGCGGGGAGAGCATAGAGCGCGGCTTGAGTGCTCCGCCTTGCGACAAGCTGGCTTCGTTGGTACCATGCGGCGTCCTCTTTTAATCTGTTGGCTGAAGAGCACGTCAACGTACATTCTTGACCTGCTGCTGTCTGTTATGACCGTGAGCCTCAAGACGCTGGATATTGTGGATGGGTTGCCGAAGTTTCATTTTGAGGAAGAGGCACACGAAAAGGGAAATGCAGAATAGGCATATAGTTCAGTAAAAGCTGTAAAAGCAGGGGTAGAAATGTCGTCCGATACAGCAAAGAAAATTTTTCTCGGCGTCACAGCCGCGTACTTTGTCGGATATGCCTTCATGCTCGTTCTCGGCGTCGAATTGGTTCTAAGCCATAGCGACGTCGCCGAGCTTTTCGGCATGGCGCTCGCGGCCGTGCCGTTCGTCATCGGCATAATGGCGATGCCGGCGAAGGACAGGCTCCCGTGGCTTTTCTTTTTCGCGACGGAAATTTTCCTTTTTATCGGCGAAGGCGCATGGTCGTTTTACAAACATGTTCTTGAGGTTTCCCCTGGCAATCTCTCGTGGTGCGACGCGTTCTACATCGCGTCGACGACGTCCTGCATCGTCGGCATCTTCGCGTTCATGCGGAAGATCGGCATGGAGAAGGTCGGGCAATTCTCCGTCGACCTTTTCGTCTCGCTCGCGGCCGCGGCCGGCCTCCTCTGCGTCTTCCTCGTTTTTCCGGCCTTGAAGGACGTTTCGGAGGTCACTTGGGAGGTCGTCCTGCAGGTGGCG
>JAGAEE010000194.1 GCA_017613295.1 Desulfovibrio sp.
GGCTGGCCGTACCCTACGCAGGCATGATTATCTCCACCCGCGAGAGCCGGGCCGTGCGCGAAAAGGTCATCCGTCTCGGGGTATCGCAGATCAGCGGAGCCTCGCGCACCAGCGTGGGCGGCTACGCCGAACCCGCGCCGGAGGATGAGGACAGCGCGCAGTTTGATGTCAGCGACCGCAGGACACTGGACGAGGTCGTCCGATGGCTCATGGACATGGATTTCATCCCCAGTTTTTGTACGGCCTGTTACCGCGAGGGCCGCACCGGAGACCGTTTCATGAGCCTGTGCAAGAGTGGGCAGATTCTTAACTGCTGCCACCCCAACGCGCTCATGACACTCAAGGAATACCTGGAGGACTACGCTACCCCGGAAACAAAGGCCGTGGGGGAGACGCTTATCTTACGCGAGCTGGAAAAGGTGCCCAGCGCCCGCGTGCGCGAAATCGCCCGACGCAATCTGGCAGAGATTGCCCAGGGCAAGAGAGATTTCCGTTTCTGATTTCGCCATAGTGGCGCTAGATTTTCTTTGTCATCAAGACAAGAAGGGCTTCGATTGACACAGCGCAGCTTTAACCCATCCTTCGCTTTGGCATATCTCCCTCCAGCCTTTCCAGGCGAAAACGAAACGTTTCAAGGAGAATGACATGGCCTGCACACTCACGCAGGAACAGATTGACAAAGTCATAGCGTTTCACGGTCATCAGTGCCCCGGGCTTGCGCTGGGGGTGCGAGCAGCGGAATGGGCTCTTGCAAATATGGGCAATGCGCTGGATGAGGAGATAGTCACCGTGACGGAAACCGACATGTGCGCCGTAGACGCCATTCAAGCACTCGTCGGCTGTACCTTTGGCAAAGGCAATCTCATCTACCGTGATCAGGGGAAAATCGCTTTCACCTTCTACCGTCGCAAAGACGGCAAGTCCGCACGCCTTGTCCTCCGTTCAGACTTTGTCTGCGGCGAAAATGATGCTCACCGCCGTGAGTTGCCACGCCGCTTCAGAGCTGATGAGGAACTGACACAGGAAGAAAGGGCATTGCAAGCCAGCATGAGAAAAGAAAAGTGTGAACGTATCATGTCGATGCCGCTTGAAGAAATCTATCTTGTTAAGCCGGCAGAGGGACCTATGCCGCATCGAGCGAGACTTATGGAAAGCCTGATATGTGAGGACTGCGGGGAAGGAGTCATGGAAAGCCGTATCCGAAGGCTTCAAGGAAAGTATTACTGCATCTCCTGCTTCAAAAAGCATGACGACAGATAACACAAAGAGCGTACTACCGACTCTCCGAGTTAAGGGAGACAGAAATCAAGCCTTCAACGGCGCCCATGCTACTCGCTGTTGCATCCGCTTCCAGCACGGAGGGCCATCATGTCCATCATCATCCTGTATGGCACTACTGCCATATTGTTTTTCTGGTCATGGCGGCGTGACAGGAAGAAAAGCATCGCAGCCTTGAAAAAAGGCTGGAAAGCCTCAATGAGGCGGAACGGCACAGGGCGAAACTCCAATGAAAAGATGCGATGCTGTTTCTTGCTAAGCGCTTCTCAAGCCGCCGTGAGGCGGCACTTGTCACGCGCAGCGAGCATCCGTCGGGCATGGGCATGCCGTATGGCAGGTCAACGGCCCGCCTGCCTTGACCGCATTCGGATTTTATACCAAAATACTAGGAATCTCATTAGTCAAGGAGACTTCCATGTATTTCCCCACCGCCGATATAACCTGCAATCCGTTGCTGCCCTTCGCCACAGCCGTAGCCGTTTCGTTCTTCACTTCTATGGGCGGTGTATCCGGCGCATTCCTCCTACTGCCGTTTCAGATGTCCGTACTCGGCTACACAAACCCGAGCGTAAGTGCGACGAACCAGTTTTACAACATCGTCGCTTGCCCGTCCGGCGTCATTCGCTACTGGAAAGAGGGCAGGCTGGTCATCCCCATAGCGACCACCATCGCCATAGGGACGTTGCCGGGCGTCTTCATCGGCGCCGTGATACGGATAAATTTCCTGCCGAACCCATCATACTTCAAGGTGTTCGCGGGTTTTGTCCTGCTTTACATCGGATTGAGGATGCTGCTGACGATGCTGAAGGGCAAGCGTTCCGCTGCCGTTGCTATTTCCGACAAGACCGTCACTATAACTGAAAATTCGAGCGGAAGAATTTTGTTCGCGTTTAACGGCTGTGACTATTCGGTCGTGAAAAGGAAGCTGATGCTGTTGAGCCTCGCCGTGGGGCTTGTCGGCGGTATCTACGGCATCGGCGGCGGGGCGATAATGTCCCCATTCCTCGTCTCGTTCTTCGGGCTGCCCGTCTACGTCGTGGCCGGGGCCACGCTCATGGCTACGGCTCTGACTTCTTTCGGCGGCGTCCTTTTCTATTCTCTGCTGTCGCTTTTCTATCCGGGGATTTCAGTCGCGCCCGACGTGCTGCTCGGGCTCATCATCGGCGCAGGCGGAATGGTAGGCATGTACTTTGGTGCGCGCTGTCAGAAGCACGTGCCGGAAAAGTTCATAAAGGGCATCCTGATACTGACACTGATGATAATCGCCTTCAGGTACATAACGCAGGTTTTCTTCTAGGACATGTGACCGATACGATGCCAATGAGGGAAACGCTCCGGTTCCGTATTCGGGCCGGGGCGTTTCTTGTCCTGGGCTTGGTGCGAGCAGCCTCCGTTTGAGTGTCACCTCGACGCCCTCAAATTCTTGCATATAGCCTTATCTCAATTGACATTGCTTTTTCGTGGCACAAACAGCCGTGACACATTTGCCCTTTCCAGCTGAAGCAATAAAAGTTTTTTTCTGATTCCTCCGGCGTATCCTGTCAGACTTCCGTTTGTCCCCACAACGCGGTGGCAAGGAATGATGATAGAGATGGAATTATGCCCCACGGCACCGCCCACGGCCTGTGCCGACATAGGCAATCCCCCTCTTTGTCGGGCTATGACGCCGGCAATTTCCCCATACGTCATCGTGCGGCCATATGGAATGGAAAGCATGATTTCCCACACGGATTTTCTGAAATCCGTCGTTTTCATTTTCAGCGGCGGCGTAAAATCCGGGGCTTTCCCGGCGAAATAACTATCCAGCCATGTAAGCGTCTCGTCAAAGATGGGCAGTTCCTTTTCTTCATGGTCTGGCCCCAGAGCCTCCGCAAAATACTTTTGTCCGTCAAACCAAAGGCCTGTCAGTGCCTCGCCATCGCTTGCCAGAGTGATTCCGCCCAATGGCGAATCATAGTGGTATGTATAATTCATGCGCTACTTCCCGAAAATAACATTTGAGTTCCCAGGCGCCTGCTCTCTGCCGCTTTCCGTATCAGATTCGCCATCACGACAAGGGTCGCCGCCGTGGCGTAGTCATACGCATGCGCCGGCATGAGATAGGGAAGAATCGCAGCCAGCGCAACTTGATTGATGTCAGACGCCAGGTGTCCGGCCGTGAGCAGGTAGGTATTATATTATTGCGTGGTCATAAATGTCCTTCCTTTGAAAGACTAATCAGCATATTATCTCAAAACTGCCTGTGAAAATAGTTCAATATCGCAAATTTTTATTGGCAAAAAGCAAGGCGTTCCCCCGATCTGCCAATCCAAGGGAACGCAGCGGTTTTCCCCTGCTTGCGCTCAGAGCGTCTCATTCCGATTTTTTCCCAAGGCTGCCAGTATTCAGGCGTATGCACTGGCACGATGATCTGCAGTTCACGCTCGTCAGGTCCGGTGTTTCGGCTTGAAAGATCGGCCCCGTGAGGATAATAGTCTTCACAATCCTGTCTGTTCCAGTAGTGGCTGACGAGATTCAACTATCCAAGAAAAGTATATGGAGGCTTAAAATGAAAACAAGCGCACGCAATGTTTTTAGCGGCAAGGTCAAATCTGTTCTTTCCGGTGCCGTCAATGACGAAATCGAACTGTCTGTTGAGGGCGGCAAGAGCATAGTTGCTTCCATCACCAAGGCCAGCCGTGAACGTCTTGGCCTCAAGGAAGGAGTGGAAGCTTCGGCTTTGATCAAGGCATCCTTTGTTCTCCTCATGACAGATGCTGAAGACTATCTGCTCTCGACCCGTAATCAGTTCAAGGGCAAGGTCTCCAAAATCACCCGGGGAACGGTCAATGCCGAAGTTCAGGTTGATTTGCCCGATGGCACGGGCATCACCTCCGTGATCACCGTGGCCAGCCTAGAGAATCTCGGCCTCGCTGTGGGATCCCCAGTGACTGCCATCGTCAAGGCCATGAACGTCATTGTGGCTGTCTCTGCAAAGTAAGCTTATTTCCCCCAGAGATTGTGATTGTTTCCCTGAATGCCGAGGTTGGCAATCCAACGGAAAACCAGCGCGTTTGATAGAATCCAACTGAAAACTAGAATGGGTGGTTCACAAAATGTGGATCACCCGTTCTTATTTTCCTTAAAAAAGCAGGAATGGTGTGGTAGCGGTATTGGTTGAGGTGGCCTGATTGTCCCTTTCGCCGGTCATTATGAGCATACCCATCACCAGATTACCTAGCATCCCGGTGGTTGAAAATTGGGGTCTCTTTGTTTACAGTTTCATGAGGGAGGCTCTATGCGAATCTACCAAGCCGGCCAGCTTTTCACTGCGGCTGAAATCCGTGCATGGACGAGTCAATGCCATGATTGAAGGTAGCTGCGTTGGCATTGCCAAGGATTTTGATGAAGTCTTAAAGCTGATACAACCACTATCTGAATAAGGGATTTGATGAGCCTTTCCGCTACAGTCTCTGAAAAAGCCAACCTCATCTGGACAATCGCTGACAAACTGACCGGCACGTTCAAGCCGCATCAGTATGGTGAAATCATCCTGCCCATGACCGTTTTGCGCCGGTTCGACAACGTGCTTGCCGATTCATTTGTGTGCGTTCGCGGAGTAGACAGTGAGATATATTTCCGAAACAATGCAGGGCAGATGGTTCCGGCGAACAGCTTGGTGATGCAGAAGAGTGGGGTGGGATGTCAGACAGTTGAGCACTTCAATGGTTTTAGGGCGGCCAAGGTCATGGGTACGCCTAACCCTGCCTACAGTTCAGGTCAAGCTCTGGCGGCTCTCAAGGAAGTTGCGAAGGAATTGCCCGAAGGCTTTTCACTGGCCTGGTCTGGTCAGTCCTATCAGGAAATGCAGACTTCAGGATCAACGGCATTGGTCTTTGTGCTGGCTCTGCTTATGGTATTTATGGTTTTGGCAGCTCAGTATGAGAGTTGGACACTGCCAATGGCAGTTTTGATTGCAGTGCCCTTTGCCATCA
>JAGAEE010000001.1 GCA_017613295.1 Desulfovibrio sp.
GAACCACTCTATGAAAAAATGCTCGCACATATCCTTGCGTTGAAACAGAAAGGTGTTGCACCTCAACCCATGCGCCGGGTCTGAAAGGCGGGCGTGACAGTAGGAGCCTTTAGGCATGAACAAAGTTTTTCTCAGTCTTCTTCTGGCGGTATGTGTTCTTGGCATGGTTTTGATCATGCTCAATGAACGTCTGCGCAAGCCAGATCAAGCCCCAGCCCCGACAAATATTACCGAGCCGGCTGTCCCTGCCGACATGGTCCCCGTTCCGCCGTCGCCTGTCAGCAAGGTGGAAGAAATGCCCGTTCCTGATCTCGTCGCGCCAGTGCGTCAGAGTGCCCAAACGCCTGTGTCAAATTCCTCCGGGAATATCAGGCCCGAATCCCCAAAACCCGTATTATCCACTCCGACACCGTTGTCTCAGCAATCACAGCCTTCGGCCGCGGCAGCTCAGAGTAGTGTCGTTCCCCCAAAACAGGAAACAATGGCCAGACCTGCCGTCAAAACGGAAGTGCCCAAACCCGTAGCCAAAGAGCCGGAAACCCCCAAACCCGTAGCCAAACAGCCGACCCCTCCAAAACCTGAGATCAAAAAGGCGGAAGCTCCAAAACCTGTGGCCAAACAGGAGAATCCTGTTCAAGTCGCGCCTGAACAAAGCAAAGAAAAGGCGGAAACTCCCCAGCAGCGCAATATCAGTAAATTTGTAGTCTTTGCGCGAGAGAAGGGGGCCACGGTACGTCTGGTGGGCACTGCCCCCATCGCGTTCAAGAGCATGGAACTGATGGACCCCTATCGTCTGGTTGTGGATCTTGACGGCTCATGGCAGATCAAGGCTCCGGGTGTACCCAAAAATGTCGTGGTGACCAATGTGCGTCTTGGCAAGGAAAGTAAGCGAACGCGTATCGTTATCGACCTGAGCCAAAAGGTTCGCTGGCGATGCGTTCCTTCAGCCGACCGTACGTCTTTGGACATACGCCTGGATCAATAACGCTCAATGACTCTCACCAAAAAGCCCGGCCAAGCCGGGCTTTTTTTAAGAATGATGGGCATATTGTCAGCTTTTTTCCATTTCTCTTCCACGCTGTTCAGCCGCAAGCACGGCGTCAACCAGCAGACCCGTCAGACCGGCACGATCCAGCACATTGACTCCAGCTATGGTCAATCCAGCGGGTGAACACACGTCATCACGCAGCTGCATGAGGGGTTTTGCGTCGCATTGTGCCATTTCAGAGCATCCGCCAAACAGGGACGTGACCATCTGCCTGGCTTCGCGTTGTTGAAAGCCCAGTGTGACGCCGGCTTGCACCAGGCCTTGCATCATGGCAAAGACATAGGCCGGTCCTGCACCGATCAAAGCGGAAAATGCCGTAAATTTGTTTTCCGGCAATTCCACGCACGTGCCCAGTGTGTCAAATAGGTGTCGAACGCCGGATTGCTGGCTGGCAGAAATGGAGGAATCCTCAAAGCACAGAGCGAAAACGCCCTTGCCCACAAGGGCAGGAGTGTTTGGCATGCAGCGAACAACAGGGCAGGCGTTTTGAACGGCTGAGGTAAGACGCTGGAGCGTTATGCCAGCCGCTATGGAAACCAGTACTTTCTCCTTGTTCAGTACCGGATGCAGGTCGCGAAGTACCGATTCCACTTGGTACGGCTTGACGGCAATGATCAGTATGTCCGAAGCCTGAGCCACGGCAAGGGCGTTGGGCATGCTTTTGACGTTTAGCTTTTGCAAAGGTGTCATGCGCTCTGGGGAACGATTGTATCCGCAGAGGGCATAGCCGCCGTTACGAGCCAGCCCTGCCAGGATGGCTCCCCCCATGTTTCCGCAACCTATGCAACCGACTGTCAACGACATTGGAACACTCTCCCTTTATAATGAGAATCTGAACGGCCTACACAAAATTTCGTTCGGCGTACAGCATTACCCGGATTACCTGCCGATACGACGTTGCGATGCTACCAGAAAAAGTCTATAATTCAAAAAATATTTTACGCATTGTCCGCGCACGTAATCCTACCACCCTGACCAGAAGGAGAGGATCATGCCTGTTGTGCATTCCGACGCCGGCCATTTGCCCGCGCCTGAAAAGCTGGAAAACATCCCCGTGCTCATGAGTTCCTATTACACCGAATTTCCAAATCCGGAAAACATGGCGCAGCGTGTGGTTTTCGGCACGTCCGGGCATCGAGGAACGCCTTTGCTGTGCAGTTTCAATGAGGAGCATATCTACGCCATCACTCAGGCCGTATGTGATTATCGCAAGGCGAAAGGCATTGACGGTCCACTTTTTTTGGGGGGAGACACTCACGCTCTTTCCGAAGCGGCTTTTCGCTCCGCCTTGGAGGTGCTCGTCGCCAACGACGTGCAGGTTCGCATTGCCCCGGTCGGAATGTACACCGCCACTCCTGCTGTCTCACACGCCATCCTCAAGTGGAACAGGGGGCGGGTCAACGGTCTTGCGGACGGGATCATCATCACTCCCTCACACAATCCTCCGCGTGATGGAGGCTTCAAATACAATCCTCCGCATGGCGGGCCGGCGGATACCGACGTGACCAGCGATATTGAAAAACGCGCCAATGCCTATCTTGAAAACAATAATAAGGGCGTACGCATGACGCATTTGCGGTCCGCCCTCAACTCGCCGCTGGTACAGGAATACGACTTTGTTCGTGCTTATGTGGAAGATCTGCCTCAGGTTCTGGATATGAAAGCCATTGCGGCTTCGGGTCTTTCGCTTGGCGTGGATCCGTTGGGCGGAGCAAGCCTGCAAATGTGGGAACCCATTGCAGAAACATACCATATCAATCTTGAGGTGGTGAACAAGGCCGTGGATCCCACATTCCGCTTTGTCCCCTGCGACAAAGACGGAAAAATTCGTATGGATTGTTCCTCGCCCTATGCCATGAGCCGGCTTCTGGACATGCGTGAACGCTTTGATCTGAGTTTTGCCTGTGATCCCGATTCAGACAGGCATGGCATTGTGACACGTCGCGAACTGATGAATCCCAATCATTTTCTCAGTGTCGCGGCATGGTACCTTTTCCGCACACGGAAACAGTGGCCTGCACAGCGCGGCATTGGGAAAACCCTGGTGACCAGCGCCATGCTGGACAGGGTAGCGCACGAGGCGGGCAGGCCGATCATTGAAGTGCCGGTAGGCTTCAAGTGGTTTGTGCCATACTTGCACAGCGGGCAATGCGGCATGTGTTGCGAGGAAAGTGCCGGAGCTTCATTCCTCTGCTTTGACGGAACACCCTGGAGCACAGACAAGGACGGGCCTCTCATGTGCTTGCTGGCTGCGGAAATGATGGCCGTAGAGCAATCATCACCCAGCGAACTGTACGACAAGCTTGTGCAACGTTTGGGCTCTCCCGTTTATCAGCGTCTTGACGCCCCGGCTGACGACAATGTTCGCGCAAGACTCAAGGCGCTTACTCCGGAAAGCGTTCCTCTCAAAAAGCTCGGTGGCGCCCCAGTCACGGCGGTTTTGACACGCGCTCCTGGCAATGATGCCCCCATCGGCGGGGTCAAAGTGGTCAGTGAGAACGGGTGGTTTGCCGTGCGCCCCTCAGGCACGGAAGCCATCTGCAAGGTCTACACGGAAAGTTTTACCGGCAATGAACACCTGCAAGCCATACAAAAGGACGCCATTGATTTTATGGAACAACTCTTCAAAGCCTGAATACGGGCGTTATGAATAATAATGCCTATTGTACGGTTCATCATTCATGGCACAGAAATGCCATTGGCGCAAAGCTTTGCTTGGGAGGGGGGCGGGGATTGTTCCATCAAAAAATAGGTTCCTCGACGTTTCATGTGGAATTCTACAAAGGTAAAAGAAACTCTTTGATGGGAGCCGCTATCAGGTAAATCATGGTTATGAAGGTCGTCGTATTGCGGTACCCACGAGCACGGGTCCGGGCAGCCTGGAACAAGCTGTTCAAGTCCTTGAGTCGTACATTCGTCAGCAAAGTATCCAGCGCCTTACGCATGGGTTCAATGTCCTGCGTCCCTGCCAGAATGCCACGGGCTTTTTGTATGAATACCGTTGCCCGCCAACGCGCAGCAGCCCGTTTCGTATCTGCTCCGCGTATCCAGCGCAGTTTCTCTTTGATGAGATATGCCTTTGAGCTTTCCATACCCCTTTTCTCAAACTCTTCTAATGCCGCGATATGCTCCTTTGTCCGTACTGTTTCACCTGCACGTACAAGCGCCCATCGGGCACCAATAGGCATGTTGTTCTCCCGGCTTTCCAGTTTGAGCACATCTTCAACAGCTCTGGTA
>JAGAEE010000195.1 GCA_017613295.1 Desulfovibrio sp.
ACATGAGATGGAATGTCCGGATTGTAGAGTTTTATACTTGATCTTACAAGTAGCTTCGTTTTGAAGTGTGAGCTGTCTTTCTTCCTTTATCCAGTTAGTCTTATCGAAAAACAGGCGGTGCATGGGCGTCAAGCCACAACATTGCTTCGCTTATCGGCTTTTTGAAGCACTGTTCCTGACAAAAGCACGATATATTCACTTTTGTCACGTGTGTAAGTCAGAGGTTGCATGAAGCATTATATCGGATTATAGCACATTTGTGGGGGTATTTTTTCTCGGCCTGGATCGCTTCAAGGGCGTCAATGACAGTTATGGTCATGCACAGGGAGACAATGTGTTGCGTGAGACTGCCCAACGCCTGCGAACGGCGATTGATAATGGCAGCGTGGCTCGCTCTGGCGGGGACGATTTTTTGATCGCCGTGCCTGCCGAGAGCCGGGATAGGGTGTTACGGTTGGGGCAAGATATTTTGGCAGCCATGAACAGGGCCTTTATCGTGCGTGACAATGGGTTGCATCTGGGGGCGAGCATAGGGCTTGCCTTCTTCCCAGATGATGGCAGAGAAGCCGAGAGCTTGATGCATAGGGCAGAACTTGCCATGTACGGAGCCAAGGAAAAGGGCGGAAACAGCATCACTGCGTACACTCAGAGCATGGGGGACACAGCCGCACGCAGAATGGCTTTGGAAACCGAATTGTACATGGCTGTAGATGACGAAAGCTTAACAGTGCACTATCAGCCAAAAATCAATATTTCCGCTTGTGACGTGGCCGGCTGCGAGGCCTTGCTTCGCTGGCAGACCAACGATGGCAAGTGGGTACCACCGCCATTTTTCATTCCAGTGGCAGAAGATAACGGGTTGGTCATACGCATAGACATGTATGTGTTACGCAGCGTTTGTCGTCAGATACACGTCTGGCAAGATGAGGGCATTGCGGCAGTACAGTCGCTGTCAACATGTCGGCTCACAATATTCTTTCGGAAGATTTTGTTGACAATGTGATCCGTGTTTTGGAAGAAGAGAAAACGCCGCCATCCCTCATTGAGTTGGAAAATACCGAAACAAGCCTCATGACCGATATGGATACAGCCTCAACAGCTATCACGCGTCTTCATAACGTGGAGCTGCGTTTTGCTCTTGACGATTTTGGCACTGGATACTCTTCCATGCAGTATCTTTACTCCATGCCCATTGCCTGTCTGAAAATTGACAAGCGTTTTATTGATGGCATCGGCCAAGGAGATTCCCGGGCACTTGTCAAAGGCATGCTGTCTCTGGCTGCCAACCTGGGCATGGATACTGTGGCCGAAGGAGTGGAAGACCTTGATCAGCTTTCCTTTCTTGCGGCAAATCAATGTCATGTCATTCAAGGATATCTGTTTTCCAAACCACTCAATGGGGAGGACTGTGGAGAATATTTGCGCAATCAACGTGAGCGTATCAGTGCCGCAGCTGGTATACTGTTCTTCGCCAGGTCACCGTGAGCCATCAGACATGAGCCCTAGGCGGGGAACAATTTTTTTGATTGATATGACGTTCCGATTGGGATTAACCTCACAAGCAGTGAGCTTTGAATATTTGACAGGGTCAGGATACAGGGATTAGGCTTACTATATATGCCGTGTGACACATGCACGGGAAACGAAACGGAGGCCCTATTGAACCAGATGAGTCGCAACCTGATGCTTTGGACCATTATCGTCCTGGCGATGGTCATGCTTTTCAATACGTTTCAGCAACCTCACGGTGCGTCGCAGCGCATTGCCTACACAGATTTTCTGCATCAGGTGGATAATGGGCAACTGCTCTCCGTGACCATACAGGGACACACGCTTATCGGCAGGACAGCGGACGGCAAGGCCGTGCAAACATATGCCCCGCAGGATCTTGGTCTGGTGAGTCGTCTTTTGGATAAGAAGGTGGAGGTAAAGGCCGAACCTCCTGAAGATCAGCCATGGTACATGACGCTTCTGGTGTCGTGGTTCCCCATGCTCCTTTTGGTAGGCGTGTGGATTTTTTTCATGCGTCAGATGCAGAACGGGGGAGGCAAGGCCATGAGCTTTGGCCGTGCGCGTGCTCGGCTGCTCAATCAGGAAGAGGGTTCTCGAGTTACTTTTGCCGATGTGGCCGGAGTGGACGAAGCCAAGGACGAACTTTCCGAAGTGGTGGAATTCCTTTCCAATCCCAGGAAATTCACGCGACTTGGCGGGCGTATCCCCAAGGGGGTATTGCTTGTGGGGCCTCCAGGCACCGGAAAGACCTTGCTTGCCAGGGCCGTGGCAGGAGAAGCCGGTGTGCCGTTTTTCTCCATTTCCGGTTCAGATTTTGTGGAAATGTTTGTGGGCGTGGGGGCTTCCCGTGTTCGTGATCTTTTTGTTCAGGGCAAGAAAAATGCCCCCTGTCTCATTTTTATTGATGAAATTGATGCCGTCGGCCGACAGCGTGGTGCTGGCCTTGGTGGGGGGCACGACGAACGCGAGCAGACGTTGAATCAGCTGCTTGTGGAGATGGACGGTTTTGAGAGTAACGAGGGAGTCATTCTTATTGCTGCAACAAACCGTCCGGATGTTCTGGACCCGGCATTGCTCAGGCCGGGCCGTTTTGATCGTCAGGTGGTTGTGCCAACGCCGGATCTTCGAGGGCGTCGCAGTATTCTTGAAGTGCACACCAAGCGCACACCTTTATCCGAGGATGTGGACCTGGAAACTTTGGCACGAGGCACACCGGGTTTTTCAGGAGCAGATTTGGAAAATTTGGTCAATGAGGCCGCGTTGCAGGCGGCCAAACAGGATCAGGACAAACTGGACATGCAAGATTTTGAGTACGCCAAAGACAAGGTCCTTATGGGGCGTGAACGGCGTAGTCTGATCCTTTCCGATGAGGAAAAGCGTATCACGGCTTACCATGAGGGAGGGCATGCCCTTGCGGCCCGATTGCTGCCTGGTTCTGATCCCGTACACAAGGTCACCATTATCCCCCGCGGTCGTGCTCTTGGCGTGACCATGCAGCTGCCGGAAGAGGATCGTCATGGCTATTCTCGCACATACTTGCGTAACAATTTGGTGGTCTTACTGGGAGGGCGTGTTGCCGAGGAGCTGATTTTTGACGATATTACCACCGGTGCCTCCAATGATATTGAACGTGTCACGCGCATGGCGCGTAAAATGGTTTGCGAATGGGGCATGAGTGAAACTGTGGGCACGATTTCTATCGGAGAAACAGGAGAGGAGATTTTTATCGGCCGTGAGTGGGTGCAGAACAAAAATTACAGTGAAGACACAGCCCGTCTGGTGGACGCAGAAGTTAAGCGCATTGTGGAAGAGGCACACAGCCGATGCCGCAAACTCCTGAAGGAAAATGAGGAGGTTTTGCACCGCATTGCCAATGCTCTGCTGGATCGCGAAACCATCACGGGTGAGGAGCTTGACCTGCTGATGGAAAACAGGGAACTGCCACCAATGGACAATTCCCACAGGTCGTCGCCGAGTAACAATGCCAACACCTCTCCCGTGGGAGAAGAAGCAGGGGAATTTACATTGGAGCCAGAAGAGCCCACAGGAGATATTTCCCGGACAGATTCGGAAAAGGGGAATAGTTCCCACCAGAATACCGGCACTGAGGTTAAATCGGATGCGGAGCAAAAGCCTCATGGGCTTTCCCAAGACGAAAAGTCACGTTATTCGTAGCTCTCGTCTTGATGCCGTCATGCAGAGACAGTGGCAAGTCTTCGGGGGGCGGGCGTTAACAACGCCTGCTCCCTTTGGCGTCATGGGGATAGTTAACCTTACGCCGGACTCGTTTTATGACGGGGGACTTCATCAGGGGGTGGAAGGTCTGGCACACGCGCTCCGACTCCTGGATCAGGGAGCTGACGTTGTGGATCTCGGTGCGGAATCCACCCGTCCCGGAGCTACGCCTGTATCCCAGGAAGAAGAACTGTCACGTCTTCTGCCTGTGTTGGCCGGAATGCGACGGCTCAAGCCTTCTGCCGTCATATCTGTGGATACCTATCACGCATCCACGGCATCAACAGCCTTGGAAATGGGAGCGTCCATCATCAACGATGTGACGGCTTGTGGCGAAGATCCAGAATTGCTGGACGTGCTCGTTCAGTATAAACCCGGCTATGTGTTGACGCACCCGGGAGATAACCTCTCTCAGCAAAATGACTGCGGGGAAGATATGCGCCATCATGTGCGGGCTTTCTTTGCCAGTTCTTTGGCACGGCTGGTACGATCAGGTCTGCCAGAAGAACGCATTGTGCTGGATCCGGGCATCGGCTTTGGCAAGTCGGCACAACAGAATCTCACGTTGCTTGCCCATCCCGAAGATTGGCTGGAGTTTGAACGCCCTATAGTTATGGGGCTTTCGAACAAATCCGTCTTTGGAATCCTGCTGGGGTTGCCGGTAGCGCAGCGTGGCACAGCCACTACGGCTGCTACGGCGCTGCTTTGGAGGAGGGGCGTTTTCTGGCACAGGGTTCACGATGTGGTCGCAGCACGACAAGCTTTGACAGTGTCTGTCGCACTGCGGTAGAGAGTTGTAACAAACCGGAGTAAGCCATCAGTGCTGGAACATATTGCTTTTGACTGGCGTGACGCTCTGGACATTGCCGTAGTCGCCGTATTGCTGTACCAGGTTATCCAGATGCTACGGGGATCACGTGCGCTGACCGTACTCATGGGACTTGGCCTTTTGACCTTGCTGTACATTATTGCCAATGCTGTGGGTATGTACACGCTTACCTGGCTTTTGGAGCATGTTTTTGGTTCCCTGTTTATTCTTATTGTTGTCATTTTTCAGGCGGATATACGGCAGGCGCTGGGAGAGATGGGCGCACGCTCTCTTTTTCATAAGGACAATGTCAAACGTGGCAGCGTGGAAGAAGTGGTCACGGCCTGTGTGGAGATGGCGCGTTTGCATGTGGGGGTGCTCATTGTTTTTGAACGTGGCACCCGACTGGGAGACATGGTCAAACGGGAGGGTGTGCGGCTGGACGCCAGAATTTCACGGCAGCTGCTCATGAACATTTTTTATCCCAAGGCGCCTTTACATGATGGTGCCGTGATTATCAGTCATGACAGAGTGACGGCGGCAGCCTGCATATTGCCCTTGGCCGAGGCCAAAGGACAGAATTTTGGCACGCGCCACCGTGCAGCGCTTGGCATTGCCAGAGAAAGCGACGCTGCCGTGGTCGTTGTCTCCGAGGAAAGGGGCGAAATTTCTCTGGCCTTCAAGGGGGAGCTCATGCGTTCACTTGACGGGCCGCGCCTGAGGCAGGTGCTCAATGAAATTCTTTGATTCCTCTTGCCGCCCCCCCGCATCTCCTCTCCATGCTACTGGCCCTCCTCATTGCCGTTGGTATGTGGTATATGGTCAGTGTGCGCGACCGTTTGGAAGCTCAGGTCGAAGTCAGCTTGGACTATATAGGTGTCCCTCACAATCTGATGATAACGGAAGGCCTGATCAATAAGGTCGTCTTGCGTTTGCGGGGGTCTGAAACCTTGCTTCGTGCTGTCACTAGGGGCAATCTTGTTCAGGCGGTAGATCTTTCTTCCATCAAAAAGGGCACTACTATTGTTCCTTTGGCGGCTGAGCATCTGGACGCGCGTTTTCGAGCCTTTGAACTCATTGACGTGCAGCCGCCGCGTATTGTTGTCAAGGCCGATAATGTTATGGAGCGGAGTGTGCCCGTGCGCGCCGTCGTGGAATCGCCACTCAACAGCGGGGCCTTGACGGTGGAAAATGTCAGCGTGACACCGGCAACGGTTGCGTTACGAGGTCCGGAAAGCATTATTGCCGACATATCGCATGTGCCGTTGATCATCATGCTTGACCCCAAGGCTGCTGGCACCACTGTCCACCGTACAATTGCGTTGGACACACCAAGTTTGGTCACACCGTCTCCAGCATCGGTCAAGGTTCAGTATACCATTACAAGCGGACGTACCGTGCTGACTCGGCGTTGCAAGGTGATGTTCGTGGGGGGGGCACGACGACAGTACACGGTGCATCCATCCGAGATCGATGTCCTTGTGGAAGTTCCCGAAGCTTTGGCCAGAAACAGCCGTTATCTTAAGGAAATGGAAGTCTCAGTAGCCGTTCCGGATATCGGACCGGGAGAGAGCGCCAAACTGCCCCTGCATTTCAGATTGCCGGAAGGTATGACATTGTTGAATCCCCTGTCTGAGGAAGTTACGGTAACACACAGTAAGTAGTCTATGGCAACTGGCTGTTATAGAGGAAGTCAAGACAACATGGCGCTGTGCGCCAGCAAGGAGAGTGCATGTCTGAACGTCTTTTCGGCACCGATGGGCTGCGGGGTACGGTTAATACCGACCCCATGACCGTGGATGTGGCATTGCGTCTGGGCTTGGCGGCCGGTGTGCGTTTTCGTCGTGGTGATCACCGGCATAAGGTCGTTATCGGCAAAGATACACGCCTTTCCGGTTACATGTTTGAATCTGCCCTCACAGCGGGATTGTGCGCTGCCGGAATGTACGTTATCATGACAGGACCGTTACCTACGCCCGCCATTTCTTTTCTGACACGCAGCATGCGAGCCGATTTGGGGGTCGTTATCTCTGCGTCACACAATCCCTTTAATGATAATGGCATCAAGTTTTTTGATGCGGACGGATACAAGCTGCCCGATCAGACGGAAGACGAAATCGCCGCCATGGTACAGGACAGGGATTTCGCCTGGCCATATCCAGACGCGCGTGGTGTTGGTCGTGCCAGAAAGATCGAGGATGCCGGTGGTCGTTATATAGTTTACACAAAAAGCTGTTTCCCGGCACATTTGACGCTTTCGGGACTGCGTATCGTCGTAGATTGTGCCAACGGTGCGAGCTACAAGGTTGCCCCATTGGCCTTGGAAGAACTGGGTGCAGAGGTCTTTCGTATTGGCACTGACCCGGATGGTACTAATATCAATGAACACTGCGGTTCGCTTTTTCCTGAAGTTGTTGCGGCCAAGGTGCGAGAAGTGCGCGCTGACGTAGGATTGGCCTTGGACGGTGATGCAGATCGTCTTATCATGGTGGACGAACACGGTGCCATACTTGACGGGGATCAGCTGATGGCCATGTGCGCGCAAGCGATGATGGCCAGGGGGGAATTGCCTGGCAATTTGCTGGTAGCGACAGCCATGAGCAACATGGCACTGGAACTGTTCATGTCAGAACACGGTGGAACGCTGCTTCGCACCAAGGTGGGAGACAGGTATGTGATGGAGGCCATGCGTAGCGAAGGTGCCATGCTGGGGGGAGAGCAGTCCGGACACCTGATTTTTCATCGCTACAGTACGACAGGGGACGGTTTGCTGGCCGCGCTGCAAATCTTGCGCATCATGCGTGAAAAGGAGAAGCCTCTTTCAGAGCTGGCCGGACTGCTGGTACCTTTCCCACAAACACTTATCAACGTGCGTGTGGAAAGGCGGTTGCCCTTTGAAGAACGCCCTATTATTGGGGAAACCGTGAGCAAGATTGAGGCGGCTCTTGCCGGGCGTGGTCGCGTGTTGTTGCGTTATTCCGGCACGGAATCCCTGTGTCGTGTTATGGTGGAAGGAGAAAATCCTGTCAAGGTAAAGGCTTATGCCGAAGAACTGGCTCAGGTAGTAGAGCGAGAGTTGCGTTAAATACTGTAAAATCGTCATAAAACGATTTTTTACTTGCACAGAAGTGATGTTCGCGCCATTATGGACTCATACAACCACACCTTGGAGGCAAGCATGAAAGATATCCGTAAGGTCGTTATTCCCGTGGCAGGCTGGGGGACGCGTTCTTTGCCCGCAACGAAGAATATTCCCAAGGAAATGCTGCCCATCTATAACAAACCCGTTATCCAGTATGTGGTGGAAGAAGCCCAACGCGCCAAAATCAAGGACGTTATTTTTGTCACCAACCGTGACAAGAGCGTCATTGAAGATCACTTCGACTACAATTTGCAGTTGGAGTCGGTGCTGGAACGTGGGGGCAAGCTTGACAAGCTGGAAGAAGTGCGGCGAGTGGCAGAGATGGTCAATGTCATGTCTGTGCGGCAAAAGAAACAGCTTGGCCTGGGGCATGCTGTCATGTGTGCACGAGACCTCATCCGAGACGATCCCTTCGCCATCATGGTTGGTGATGATCTGATGTTTGGCGGTGTGCCAGGCATTGGACAACTTATTGAAGTGGCCATGTCAGAAAAGATGCCTGTTGTGGGCGTTATGGAAGTGCCGTGGGAGAAAGTCAGCAAATACGGTATCATTGACGGAGAGGAAGTGTCTCCCGGAGTATATCGTGTTAAGGATATGGTGGAGAAGCCCGCACGTGAGGATGCTCCTTCTCGCTTGGCTATTGTGGGACGGTACGTGCTGACTCCTGATATTTTTGATTATCTGGAAAAAGTCAAACCGGGCAAGGGCGGTGAAATTCAGCTTACTGATGCCATGCAGGCTTTGGCTCGTGACAAGGGCATGATGGCAGTGCGGATGTCCGGTATGCGTTTTGACGCCGGTGATTGGGCAGAATTTCTTACTGCTAATATTTATTTTGCCCTGCAGGATGAGGATTTGCGATACGAATTACTGGGCATGCTTAAAAATTTCGTACAGTTCAACTAGTTACTATGCTATGGCAAACGAAGAAATCGTTTGATCTGCATATTAAGCATTTTTTGTGAAAAACGGGCAGGGCAGTGATAACTACCCTGCCCGTCGTTTGTCATAGCACAGAACTTGGGAAATGTTCTCAATCGTCTGTTTTGCCAAACCAGCTGAATTCCGCAGACAGCATGATCGCTAAGATGCGACGCCTCTTTAAATTTTGCCGGTCATGAGGGCAAGGCAAACCGCTGGAAGCGAAGCCGGGAAGATCAGGTTCAAGAAGCCGCATGGACCTGAGGCCCATGCGGCTTGTTTGCCTTTGATGTAAGAATCATGACGTACGGCAGAGAACCATGGCGACCATGGGTGGCAAATACAGGCGAATATCTCCTTCAGGGCGATCTGGCAGGGGCGTCGTGAAGTGTTCTAATGGCGGTTGTGTCACCTGAAGATTCCCATGTCCGGCGAAACGCTTCTCGTCGGAAGACAGTAACTCCACATATTTCCCTGGTGTCACAGCAAAACACAGAGCTTCCTGGGCAAGGGTTTCGTTCATGTTTACAACTACCAACAGGCGACCACGTTCATAGGCCAGAATGCGCTTGTCTTCGTGAATGAAGCGGAACATGGGCTGGCATTGAAAATCCTCTAAGAAGGGTTGTACCAGATTCAACAGTTGAGCTTTGTCCCACGCTGCCAGTGCGGAATATCTGAGATCGGTGTCGTCGGCCAAACGCCACTGGCGGTGAGCATGCTCTTCGGCGTCCAGCCATTCCGGATGTCCGAATTCACAGCCCATGAAATTCAAATATCCGGCGTCGGCCGTCGTCAGTGTGAGTAGTCGCATGAGACGGTAGAAAGCTAGCCCGCGAGAAATGTTCCATGTGTCGTTACTGGTGCCCATAAAGCGGTACATGTCGTCGCCTAATAGGCGCCATATCATGGAATCTTCACCGTTAATGCTCTGGTCATGGCATTCCACATAACTGACAGTGCGGTCATAAGGCCGATGGTTTGTCATTTCATACCACAGACTTCCCATATCGCGAGGTTCGGCAATGCATTTCGCCCAGTAGTCGGGAATGCCCATGGCGAAACGGTAGTCAAAGCCAAGTCCACCCGCCTTCGGGGGGCAGGTAAGACCAGGCATACCTGAAAATTCTTCGGCAATAGTGACGGCATCTGGAAAAATGTCGTGAATGAGAGAATTGGCAAGATTTAGGTAGAGTTCGCCTTCCACATTGGCACGGGGCTGACCATCTTTGCCATAAAAACAACGACCTACATGGGAAAAATCGTCATTGAGACCATGGTCGCGGTACAGCATGTTGCCAACAGCATCAAAACGAAAGCCGTCCACCAGAAATTCTTCAAGCCAGTAACGGCAATTTGAAAGCAGGAAACGTCGCACCATGTCTTGTCCAAAATCAAAAGAAGGCGTGCCCCATTGGTTATGTTCTGAAACGAAGAAGTAGTCGCTGCCGTCGTAGCGGGCTGGCCCCTGCTCTGTATTGGCAGCGGCGTGGCCGTGCGGTATGTCCAGAATGACAGATAATCCCAGACCGTGGGCGGCATCGATAAGGGCCTTAAATTCGTCAGGCGTACCATAGCGGGAGGATGGCGCAAAATAGCTGCTCACCTGATATCCAAAAGATCTGTAGAGCGGATGTTCAAGAATGCCCATGAGCTGTATGGCGGTGTACCCATCAGCCTTGATGCGCGGGAGTACGTGTCGTACGAATTGGGCATAGGTGCCCACACTTTCTCCATGGTGTTCTTCTGAGGGCTGTGACATTCCCACATGAACTTCGTAAATGCGGGGAAACGGGCAACGATGGGGACGTTGGTTGCGGAAATGGAAGGGAGTCGGCGGATTCCAGATGCGGGCGCACCATTGTTCCGGCACATTCTTATCTTGCAGGACCCATTGTGCAAAGAGAGGAACACGGCGTTCGGCCTTGCGAGACCATCCCGAGCCTTTATCGTCTTGTGAAGTCATGCGGAGTTCGACGTAGGTGCCGTGTTCCAGAGCATCTCCGGGAATTTCCAGTTCAAACATGCCGTCTGTTGTGCGATGGAAGCGAAATTTGGCATGGCGCTGGAAATTCAGCTTGTCGGTGGTCAGCCACAGAGATTCGGCATGTGGCATATATTCACGCCACAGCCAAAAGCGTTCCTTTCCTCTGGTAATGGGATGCGGACCAAGCTGGGTGTGCAGATTGGCATAGTTACGCAACGAACCGTGACAGGCGACAAGGCGTTCCATCTCAGCGGCGTAGGATTGGCTTCGGCGTTGCAAGAAAGGCATGTACGAAACAAGCGCAGGATCCGTGATCGGGTTGTCAGGGCGCGTTTGTAGCGGCATGGCAATGCTCCTGATGCTTGTGGATTGCCCTGAAGTGGGGGGCACAGATACGTTAATGTGGCACCGTCAAGTCAGATGTGCTGAATACCTGGCAACGCCGATTTGATGCCAGTTCCTTGTCGGCAGGTGGATCTGCCGCTTGAAGTGAGACAGAAATCATTTCTCACCATGCCACTGTTTTGCCGAAAGATCCGCCAGACACTCGATCAGGGCCTGAGTGCCTTCCTTTCCCTTGCCCCGTGCCTGCATGGATCGGTACAATGCATCAGCAAGGGTGGTGCCAGGCAGTACGAGCTTCAAGCGGCGGCATTCTTCCAGACAAAGTCCAAGATCCTTGATAAAGTGATCGATGAAAAACCCCGGGGCGAAGTCTTTTTTGAGCATGCGACGTCCTAAAGTGTTCATCGCGGCGCTGCCAGCTGCCCCGGCGACCACGAGCTCCATCCACTGCGCGACATTCAACCCGGCTTCCTGGGCAAAAAGCAGGGATTCGCAAGTGCTGAACATCACTCCAGCGATGGCAACCTGGTTTGCGAGTTTTGCCTTTTGTCCGAAGCCTGGACCTCCGCAATGGAGAATTTTTGTTCCCATTTTCTGGAAGCAGGGGAGCAGGCGTTCGTATGTTTGTGACTCACCGCCAACAAAGATGGAAAGCCGCGCTTCCCGTGCGCCTACATCACCACCAGTAACTGGAGCATCAAGAGCGTCACAACCCTGCTGACGTGCCGTTGTGGCAAGTCGTTCCGCCAGAGTCGGGCTCGACGTACTCATGTCACAAAGGACACCCCCCTTGGCAAGTCCGTGTATGGCGCCTTCTTTGCCAAGCATAACTTCTTCCACATCTGACGGATATCCCACGATGGAAAAAACCACATCGGAACTCTCGGCAACCAGGCGTGGCGAATCAGCCCACTGTGCCCCCCTGTCAAGGAGGGGAGCGGCTTTGGCTTTGGTGCGGTTGAAAAGCGTCAGCGCATAGCCGGCGTTTAAGAGATGGCCTGCCATGGATAAACCCATGACTCCGGTGCCAATCCAACCGATACGCAGAGTATTTGCCATCATATGCTCCTTTGGCCATGGCGGTTGTTCGCCATTTTGGTGATGCAGGTCTTGTGAGACAATCCACACATACAGGAAATGTCGCCCATTTGGCGTAATTTATCAAGGGGTGGCTGTCATTTAATTTTTAAAGTGGCAAGGCCTTAAGGTGGCGTTGCGGCACAACATCTTTGACGATTTGCCTGGCATTCAGTGTATCGATCCCCTTTGTCCTGACGGCATGCAGATGTTTTTCGAGTGTGGAAATGTTGTCTCTCATATGAACGTGAAAGATGTCATCCCCAGCGTATTCCTGACGGAATTGCGAGAATAGCCTGCGGATGTCAGCATCGTGCAGTTCGCGTATAATTTTGAGGCAATTTCTGTAATAATTGGCGGCGAGCAGCAATGTGGCGACATAGCCGTCCATATCCTTGCGAACTTCTGAAAGCTTGTCGGAAATCTGTTTTTTCTCGGAGGATGAAGCGGTTTTGGCCTGGAGTTGTGTGAAATTGTCCAAAGCCTTTTTGGCTGTGATATATCGGTAGGCAAAGGCGCGCATGGTTTCTTCCTGATAGAGAAGTGACCGGGCGATTTGTTCCATTGAATCAGTGCGTTGGCGATCTTGTGCCGTCTGACGGTCTTGCATCAAGCGCCGAAGCTGCGCGAGGTTGGATTTCAGCTCTGGAGATGAGACGGTGGAAGCAACGGCATCCAGTGCTTCCAGTGGAGGCATGTTCTCATTCAGGCGAAGGATTTTTTTTTCGGATTGTGGTTTGCTGTCAGCCACGGGTGAGTTTTGTTGATGTGATCCCCGGTTTTCTTCCCTGAGAGTTTGAAGTCGCTGAGCGTTGGGAATATTCAGGCCCGCGAGGACAATGCGAATGCCCAGATCGGCAGGACGGCTTGGCCCCTGCGCCGTATACAGGGGCACTTCATCCCGCCAGCCGGGGAGAACCGTGTCTTCTGTGCTGCCATAGCTTCCACCCTTGCACAGGATGCCACCAGCGGCTCCGTGGAGACGATGGTACACTGCGCCAGATTCGTTCATGTCGGCAATGGACATGCGAAAAAAACCGTCGACCATTTCTCGCACATTGCCCACAGTGTCATAGATGCCAAGGGGATTTGGGTGACGTGAGCCTACGGGCAAGGGCGCACGAAGCGCCTCCATACCGGAGAATACACCGAAGTCCTTAAGCTCTTTGCCATTCATCGGAAAGTTGTCACTGTTGTCTCTTTCCTCTTCGGGAACGTTTGATCCTCCGCGGGCAGCAAATTCCCATTCTTCTTCCGTTGGAAGCCGGAGGAATCCGATATTGTTGGTTCCATCGAAGCGGGGAAGCTCCTTCCCATGTTTGCTCACAAGCCACGCATTGATTTTATGCAGGAATTCCTGTGCGTCAAACCAGGAGATACCGCCTTTGGGAAGATTGAAGCCCTTGTCAAGTTTTGGGCAGGCTTCCCTATGTTCTTCACCCAGTGAATCCACGGCGTTCATAACGGCATCCCATTGTGCACGGGTTATTTCATATTTACCCATAAAATAGAAGGTGTATCCATCGCCGTCTGTGGGAGAAAGATGTGAGCGCCAGATTTCGGGCAGATCCCTAGGTGTAAAGGGAGCGGCGATATATCCTTTGAAACTGCCTTCATAAAGCTGTCTGTCGGCATTGGTCGTGTCACTGACGCCCATGGTGAAGCGTCGGTCGCGTAACAGCCCTCCAGAGGGTACGCCAACGGTCCGAAGGGCCAGGGAGAGCCCGCAGGGCATGGGTAGGGTAATGTCGTCCGTCGCAGGTTTTGGATTCCAGGCTTGTTCGGGATTGGAGGAGACATCGGTGGATGATTTGAAGGCCGACATTGATCGAGTGGGCAAAAGCAGAGGCGGCATGGTCAGACACAGAATCAGAATAATAGAGGCACAACGCATGTCTACACCTCGCGGATAACCATTGATGGTTCGACTGATGCGGCGGAAAGTGAGGCTTTGACAGCCGCACTCAATGATAACAGAATGACAATGCCGATTGTTAGAGCGGCATCATATGTTGTCAAACGGCATGAAAGTACGGCATGCGTGGCAAATGCTTGACTGATGGCCTTGCTGACGACGGCGTATATGAGGCCGGCAAGAGTCAGGCCAGCCGTAGCCGTCAGCAAGGTCTGTGTGATGGGATAGAGAAGCAGAGCCGGATGCAGAAAACCCAGAAGTCGCAACATGCCCAGCATGCGCCTTTTGCGGCGTACGGCTCCCTCCACGGAACTAAGCGTAAAGGCTACAAAACCTGCTCCAACGGCAAGGGAAATGATCAGGATGACCCGATTGATAGCAGATTCGAGCAAACGTATGCCGGCAATCTCACGTGACCTTGTATGCACCTCAATGTGTTTTTCTTGTAGCGCTAGCGCCACTGTTTCCACAGCATCAAGGTTTTCGGCATATACCCTGAAGGAAGCGTAGTGTTTTGCGCCATGGACTGGCAGACCTGAGAATCCCCGCAAGGGCACGGCAATATAATCACGGTAGTTTTCCACATCCTCCATCACACGATGCGGCAGAAAGCCCATGCGTCTGTCTGCAACTTCAGCCGGCAGGACGCCAGCTACCCTGAAGAGGATGGATGTCGATTCCAATCTGCCCTCCGGCGTGCGACGGCCGAGGCGCGCTTTGACCATGTCGCCGGTCGAAACGTGCAGAGCCCGTGCTGCCGGATCAGAGAGGACGCACTCCGGGTTTTCTCCGTCCTTGGGGTAGGGTTGACGGTAGTGATCAAGTACCGGTTCGCCAGGGGCACAGGGTTCCATGCCTACAGTGACTGTGCTACCTCCCTGAACGTTTTGCAGCGTCATGTCTGCCGAGGTCTCGCGTGTACGGCCTATGGCAAAGCGAACTCCGGGCAACTGACGCAAATGTTCAATGAATTCGGGGGAAAAACGCCCTGCATCCCCTTTGGGGGTGAGAATGAGTATGGTCGGGTCTTGTAGCAGGCGTTCGCGCATTCCGGTTACGACGCCGTTCCTGAGACCTTGAAGAACAAGAATGGGGGTTAGCATGCTTGCCAGTGCCAGGATGGCACAGAGGGAAAGTGTGCGTTCATGGAACCAGTCTTTAGTGGCAAGTCCTGCGGACATAAACAGTTGCGTCAGCATGAGAGATGCTCCCCGGCGTCATGTGTCGAAGATGGAAGGCCGTTGCTGTCGTCGAGTACTGCCGTGATGCCTTCTGCCCCTGTCTCCAGAAGGAAATTCCTTTGTTCCAATCCTCCATGTCGAGCCCAGTCGGCATTGTGTGTGACAAGAATGAGAGTGCCGCCCTGGATTTCTATGGCGTTTAAAAAGGCTTCCATGACGCACGCTGCATGGTAGGGATCAAGAGCTGCGGTGGGTTCGTCGGCAAGAACGATCTGGGGACGGGGCGTGAGAGCTCGCACAATGGCCACGCGTTGACGTTCACCTACGGAAAGTGTGGCTGGCATAGCTGAAAGCAAATGTGTCACATTGAGGCTTTCGGCCAGGGTTGTGGCGGTATCACGGGCCTCGAGTGGGTCTATCCCGGCCATGCGTGCGGTAAGTGTCATGTTATCGATAACCGTCAAGAAAGGCAGCAGTTCACCTGTCTGTAACACGTAACCCATATGCTTGAGGCGCAGGGCGGCCATGTCGTCATGACGACCATGTTGCCATAATTTCATGATATCCACAGAATCTTTTGACGGCAGGAAGTGAAAACGATCTGCCGTATCCGGATGCAACGCGAGCCCCAGAATGTCGAGCGTTGTGCTTTTGCCGCAACCGCTGGGACCCGTGATGGCGATACGCGCTCCAACACGAATTGAGAGGTGGCGAATATGCAGGCAATAACCTTGCTCACGGTGACGTCTTTTGACAAGATTTTGAATGGTATAGAGCATGTGTCATCCTGATGGCGCAATTCAAGGCAACATGCTCAAGGGGACACGATACACCCAGTCGTTGGGATTTTGCGCGCCAAAGCTCTCCCAGTGGGTGGCATCCCTGTCAAAAGCGTCGTAGCGTGCCAGAAGGCTTTTGATACGCTTGACAAAAACGTCGCGTTGTCCTGTGGACATGTCTTCCCAGTCCTTGCGGGTCATACTGCCTATAACGCTTTTGTACGGCAAGTCATCAAGAACTTCATCCAAAAGACCATTTTCTGCTAGATTACGGTCGGGATGCAAAGAAAATTGCCCAGGGTCGCGACTCATCTGTGCAGCACAGGAAAGAATCTGGGCGAACAAATCCGCATTGCCGTTTAAAAAGGCCTGTTCGCTGCTCTGCAGCAAAAGTTTGAGCTGTTTGTAGAGGTTGCTGAGCTGCCCCTTGGTCAGCAGTACCGCAGGCTCCACGGCAAGTACAGGAGCGTCTCCCTGTGCTGCCGCCAGTTTTTCCAAATCGGCGTCAGCAATCCAGGCACGCACTACCTGCGGAGCCGTGCTGCCACGGGCGTTGCCCCAGAACTGCAACTGCATGGCATAGCCGGTGCTTTCGGCAATACGTCGTGCCTCATCTTCCGGAGTGGGGTGAATGATTTTTTGTTGTTGCGGCTGTATGAAGCGTCGTTCAGCCGTGGCCTGAATCACCTTTTCGTAGGATTGTGCCAGTACGTGCGCCGTGCGTTCAAAGGCCTGTGTCCCTTTGTCGGCACTGGTAGCGTCAATGGCAATATAGCTCGCCTGGTTGTCACTCTGCCGTGTGAGTGTGCGGTAGGCGTCGGCAGCGTATTTGTGATTCTTTGCACTCTTGGGATTCTTGACATGCAGGGCTGTGAGATAAATTTTGTGCGTTCGCAGATAGTCCGCTAGAGCCTCTGGAGAAAAGCCAGTCAACGAGTCCGGATCTCCCGCTCCCAAGGGACCCGCGTCGGAAATCATCAGCATGACACGGCTTGCGTATTCTTGCCAGGAGAGACTGTCGGCTGCCTCCTTGACGCCGGCAAAAGAATCTTCGTTGATATCATGAGAGGAGACTGTGGCCTCTTTCACTCCGGAAAGGGCGTCTTCCAAGCGTTTACGATCTTTTACCGTGGTGAAGTCACAAACGACCCTAGCCGTGTATTCAATACCGGGTGTGCGTTTTGTACTGCTGCGGAAGGCCACAACGGCAAAGGCCATTTTGTCGGCATGTGGACTTTTTTCCAGCTCGTCATACAGAGTGCGCACCAGCTTGAGTGTCTGGTCGATGTAAGGTTTCATGGAGATGGTGGTATCGATGACAAAGGCAAAGCCTGTGCGCAATTCAGCCGCGTTGGAAGGAATGGTTTGTGAACGCCCCTGACTGCCTTGGAGAGGGGAGCTGTTCGAGCCGTTGACGATACCAATGCCAGGATTGATTGAAGCTACTTCAATGAGCCGAGGCCCTTGCTGTTCGTAAAACTGTGTGTCTATACCCGTGACAGGGAGCAAATAAAAATTTTTTTCAGATATCGCCGAGGTTGTCGGTTCCGTGGCAACAACAGGAAAATCGGGGGGCAAATTGCCCCTGCTCAGAGACTGCGCATAACTTTTGAGTTCTCCAGCAATGTCTTCGGCCCGGCACGTTTGCTCTAGGGCATCATGATTGCGAAAAAAAAGCACGGGTGCGCGTCCGGTTCTGTCTGTAAATAGCATGGTGATGGCCTGTGGCCATTCTGTCACCATGTTGCTGTCAATCCAGCCGTCGGCATGGTTACTGCCAACTCCGACCTCCAGCCGTGCCCCCTGGCGACCATATATGTACATAACTGTGAATGTGGTGACGTCTGACCGCAGTACTTGGGCGTCGGCATCAGGGCTTGCGTAAAGTTGTGCTCCGGGGTGTGTGACGACACGTTGGTACACGCTTTTTTTGCCATCCTGCAGGAGAGGTTCGCGGGCAAGAGCGAATGAGTAGACACCTACAACAGAAAAAAGCAAAAGGAATGCGAAAAAGGGCAGAGGAAACTGCTGACGCATGCGCGATCTCCTTATCATGTCAGAGGCAGATACCCCTTAAACTACGGCAATCGGTCTAGCCAGAACCGGGCCCGAACGTCGCCGGTTTCGGCTTTTTGTTCAAGCCACGAACGCAGTGCCTGTTGGGCATTTGCAGCCTCGGGATTGTTGACTCTGGCCTTTTCGTAAATTTCCCAGGCAGCTACGGCGTCTTTGTTTATGCTGCCCCACTGCGGCTTTGTGGGATCAAGGCAGGAGGCATAGTCCATAAGCACGGATGTTTCACCATTTTCGCCGGCAAAGTAATACAGTCTGTAGACGGCATCCTGTTCCGTTGGCGTGCCGGTGGGCAGTTCACGGCAGAGGGTGGCAGCAGCAGACGGTGTGATCTCTTTTCCACCGAAGAAAAGCTTCACGCGTTCCTCAGCCGTGAGAGGTGGCGTGGTTTCAGCTTGTGATACCGGTTGCTGTTGAACATCGGGAGAGGGAGGACGAATTTGGGAATCAGGGTTTAAGGCTTCGGGTACGGGTGTCGCTTCCTGCCTTTGCGGCGGTTCCGGTTGGCTGTACAGAAAATACCATGCGCCTGTACCAAGCAGGGCAAGTATGAGAACGATCCCGCTCATAACAGGGAGTTTGCTGCGGGAGTGTGGTCGTGATGCAGTCAATGTGTAGTCAGGTGCTAACTCACTTGCAGATGAGGGATTGCTGTTTTCTGCGTTCTCTGGTGTTGCTGTCGTTTTAGGATCCTGTGCAACAGAAGTCGTCTTCTGAGGAGTTTCCTTCGACAGGTTGGCTGCAGCTTGAGGTGGTGGCACGATGACGGTGTTGCTCAGGGTCTCAGGTGAGCTGTAGTCGATGTCCTTCACCTGGAGGAGAGCCTTTGCAGAAAAACCGTCCTCGGAGGTGACGTGAACGCGGTAACGTTCCTGAGTATCCAGCTGGTCAACAATAGATGGACCAAGAAGCAGCTGCAGTTCCGTTCCTGCGGTCGTACCCTTGTCAACAGGAAGCCATATTTGCTGTGAACCCCATTCCCCGTTACCTGCCAGAAAACAGTGGTCTGAGGCTCGTTCCAGGGCGACGCTGTAGCCGCCTTTGGTGAAGGTGTGGTCAGTACACTTGAGAATACCGTGCCCTGCCCCGCGTTGTTCGTCGTTGCTGTAAGTTATCTGCATTGTCTTTCTGGCGCACATCCCAAGGGAAAAAATGGAAGGGCGTCATCCTCCGAAATGATTTGCGGTTAGCCACATGGGGGCATCAAGCTTCTTGCACAAAATGTTGCAAGATACTGCCGAGGATGGTGTTTTCTTCAACATTGACGGTCTGTTCTCCGTCAAAGTTGACATTGTCCATAATCAGGGCATAGAGCGCCTTCAACCAGTCGCTAAACCAGGCACTGGTATAGGAGGTTGGGCTTTCAGACAATCGTGGAAAACCTGTTACAGGCGGTTGCGAAGAAAAGACCACCGAACTGCTTGTGCCGGCCTTTACGGTTCGTTCTGTTTCTGATTTGGTATGAGGGTTAAGCCCCAGCCAGTCAACATAGCTGTTAATCACATGAGCAGCAATTCCGGCTTGTTGTCGAACAATGCTTTCTTTTTGTGTATTGGCATATGCCGCCACGTTGCGAAAGGCCTTTATCATGTCGTCGTGGATGGCTAGTCGGGCAGCTCCGGTGGCAAGTTCACTCACAAGAGCCGAAAAGTCCTGTTCAGGCAGCATATAATATTTTTGTAAGGCGGCATCCTCCGCCAGACGGTGCAACTTTTCGACCCAGTGGTTTTCTATACAAAAAGCGAAATAGGAGGCTTCGTCCATTTTATTCGCAACTGCCGCGTTCTGTGTTCCCTGACTCTTGCTGTCGGTGTCAGGAGTGTCATTGCTGAAGGGATCCCATGCGTCGAGGTCAACCTGAGTGATATCAATTTCCTGTGACGGAGAGGCCTCTGATGTCAAATCCGATTCCTCATCGGACAGTTCAAGAAAACGGCGGTATGCCTCGGGATGCAGCTCAAAAATGTCCGTATCAGAAACGGTGAAACTGCGCAGCAGCTGACCGAGGCGTTGGTGTTTGTTTTCCAGTAAACCAAGGCGTTGGTAGAGGGTCCGAATGAGGAGAAGTTTCTGTTTGCGGGTTTCTTCTTTGTCATCTGTTTTGTAAAAAGTTTTGAGACGGTGGGTTATGGTCTTGCAGGCATCTTTGACGCTCTGGAGAAGCTGGTCGCGTTTGATTTCAGGATTGCAAAGCGGGCTCAGACTTTCACGAATATGGTTGATACCACCGTCATTGAGGCGCATCGCCGCATCCCAGGCCGTGCGTGGCTCTTTGAAATGGGCGGCCACAAGGCGACTCTTCATGAAAGCGGATTCCAGTTCACCAACATAGTGCTGCATTTCAGGGCGTATGCCTTTTTCCCGACCGTCGGCGTCGTACTCCAGAATGGCGTCGAAACGAAAATTTGGATTGCGCAGAAGAAAAAGATTGTTGAAGGCGTTCGTGCCATCCCATTCGTGCGGCCAGTCATGTTGCTTACCAAAAAAATCCAGCAGTGAAGCGTGCAGGCGATTATCCCACCGGGTTTCCACCGAGGGAGCGCCTTTTTTCTGCTCAAATTCCATATCGAATTTCGTCAGAACAAAAAAGAGCGAGATTTCTTTCCCGACCCTGTCTTCCGGACGTTCACCGTGTGTTGAGCAAATCCAGTCATTGATAACACCTGGGAGATCCTGCACTTCCTGATTGCTGGGACCGATGCAGAGCAACATGCTTGTCAATTCGCGTTCCGCACAGTAGCGTTGGAAGAGATAGGCAACCTTTCCGCGCAGAAACATTTCCTTGAGCATCCCTTCCTTACGCAGTTCCCGGCGGACATCGTCAAATTTGTATCGGGAACGGTAACCGGGAAAATCCAGTAAATCCGTATAGTCGAAATAGGGGGCCGGGCTTCGGCTCATGACAATGGTCAACTCAGCGGTGAGCGCCGTTACCACCGCACGCTGCAGAGTGGCGCGTCGTCCCTGCGGAGTCAAAAGCTCCAATTCAGCGCTCGTAGCGTCGCCGTCAAGTTCGGCAAGCGTCGCCACATCGATAATACTGTTAGCGCGGGGTATGAGAGCGTCAAGAGAGCAAAAAGCTTCCTCGGCATTGCCTAAGGCTTCAAGAGCGCGGAGCAAAGTACGCAACAGATGGGTGAATTCCGGCACTTCGTCCCAAATGAGGGCGTATAGGAGCACGCGGTCATCCAGACCCAGCCTGGGCCCGACTGAAAGGGCTTGCTCCCAGTAGGATCGTTCAAGCTCCTGAATGCGAGCTTTGGAGCGAAAATCTTTGAGCAGGTACTCGCGTAGATCCTCCAGTGCGTCCAGATCCACTGGTGATGCCCCGTTATGCGCACGTTGTACAAGAGTTTGCAGTGTGGCTGTGATGTCACTCTGCGGATCTTCCTTGTGTTCGCAGTCTGCGTAATAGGTGTTCGCGATGATTTTGACCAGGTCCGTTTCTGAAAGGAGGCGGATTTGTACCGGGAAGCCATCTGGCAAGGTCGCTGGAGCTGTCATGGTAAAACGTGTAACGAGTCCAGTAGATTCCTTACCGCCTTCAGGGTTTATTTCACTGATAAAGTCGTGCGTCTGTTCACCGAATTTTGCCAGAAGGGCATTGCTGGCATCACGGGCCAGAGCGGATATGAGATAGGATTTGCCAGCCTGACTCGGACCGAAAACGCCAGCGCACATCTTGCGCTGTGAGGCTCGTGCACAACTGCGGAAAAGTCGTCCGGCACGTCGCAGTTCTCTGAGGAGGCCATCACGCTCATTCCTTACCAGCTCGGCGTTGCGTGTTACCCAGTTGCCGGCTTCGGTGCATGCGGTCGAAAGCCCAGTGCAATAGCTCGTAATATCCATACACTGACTCCTGTGGCGAATTCAATCTGTCACAGCCTATGTGTAGACAATCCCTGTATCCAGCCAGAAACCCTCGTCGCGTGGAAGGGTTTGCAGGCGAATTTCGAGGGCGTTGTTCACAGGGTTACCTTGACAGTCCAAAACTTCTTCAATGACGAATTCGCCTTCGTCACGTTCAGTGACATCTGTGTCTCGTTGTGAGATATCGCGCTCCTCAAGCTCTGTTACTGTGAGGGTGAGCTTAACAGAAAAAGGCAAGCGTGAGGCGTAGGAGCGTCGTACCTCCTCATTCACAAACTCCAGAAAATAGAAACGTGTTGTTGTCCATCGCTCGACGTCAAGCTGTCGGAAACCCACGGCAATAGGACCACCAAAAGTTATGGTACGTGAATAGCTGTTTGCCTTGGTGTCGCTAACGTCCACTTCAAACCATACTTTGGGGTTTTTGATCTGGCCGTTTAATTCCATTTCACCTATAAAGCGGGCGGTAGAATTCAGTGTGAGATTGTATGGATCGAAGGAGAAGCCTTCCAGCTGCCCTTCGGCCAGTGTGCAGAGAATGGCGCCCACAACCACGGTGGTTTTGGGATCCGTCATGCGGCCAAGGGCGTCGGCAAATGGATACCATCCGCCAACGCGATAGTCCCCCATGGGCAGTATTCTGTCCGGTGGAACGGGCAATAGAGAGACGATGGAATCCACAATACCCTGCCAGCGACTGGGACGTCCGGTGAGGAGCAGCGCGTCGCAGTCATAGAGATGAACGACTTCGCACAGGTTGGCAAGCACGTCTTTGAGAACCGTGCGTACCGTATTGTCAATTCGGCGTGTGTCAATGCGCAATGGGGCGTCAAGCAGGGAAAAACCGGCTTCACCGGTGGTGGTACGCACGTATTCTTCAACATAATTCAACGCGGCGGCATTGGGGGCTGGATGAAGTGGGCAAGGCAGGGGTGTTGCCAATGTGGTTCTGTTTTCCTCACTGTTCTCTACTACCGATGGGGCTGCGTTCGTGACGGGAAAATGGAAGCAGTCTCGAAAACGACAGTTCATGCTTCCTGTGCCAATACGTAAGTCGGCCTGTTCATAGACAGCAAGAATGCACAGGGCAACGGGGACGGCAATCTGCCGGATAAACTGGATGCGTTGATTGCGGCTTTCCTGCGATCGGTCCATGACATCGCGGCCGAACAGATGTGCCAGAGCTGCCCTAGTGTCCTTGATGCCTGCTTGAGACATGGCCTCGCCCAGTGCCTGCAATACATGCTCTCGTACAACGGCGCAAAGTACGTCGTCACCAGCAAGGTTGAAACCGTCATGAAAATCTGGGTATGGAACCACACGAGCGGTTGAGCCGGCACCGCTTTGCAGCTTAAAGGTTGTGATGGAGAGGTCAGTGGTGCCTCCGCCGATATCTATGGTCGCGACGCGCACACAGGGAAGGTCGTCATACTCATGACGGGAGCGTCCCTGGAGTGAGCAGAACATCTGTGCGTCGCCCTGAAATTTGCGTGTTATTTCATTATAAATATAGACAAGTTGGGTACACGTCGCTTCATCCCAATTGCAACGTACCAAGGGACTGGTTCGAAAGTCGGTGCGTCCTTCTTTGCGCAGAGTGACCGGTTTTTCCACATAGTGCTGCCCCCAACCCAGCGTTTCCCAGAGAACGCGCACGGCCCATTTGGCCCAGCGTCGGTAAATACGCTGTTCGGCGATGGGCATGCCAGCGGGGACGGTAAAAATGATTTGGCGTAGGCGGCGTGGCACATCCGTAGCGTCTCGCCTGCCACGCTGTCCTGGAGAATTGATGGTGAGAAGGGCCTGCTGAATAACTTCCACCAAAAGAAACATCATCAGGGAGGAGCGCGTAAAAAGCGATTCAAAGGCGCTGTCTGTCTCCTGTTTGCGTAGTATTTTGTTACGAGTAAAGAGTTTGTCCTGCATACAGCAGAGAGGAGTGCCGCTGGAATTGACCTGCTGCGCCAGTAAGCCACGGGTGACGTACGGTTCTCCAAAACCTTTGGTATTGAAGCGCCAGCTTTGCGCCCAATTGCGTTCATCCCAAAGATAGCGTTTGGGGCTTGACATGCCGGTGGAGCCCTCGGCGCAGACAGACATGGTGGAAAGACGTGCGGCCTCTGGACCGATGCGAACCGGGGATGGCCACACAAAGGCCGGAGTATGGCGGCCAGACCGTCGACTTAAGGCATCGTTGCCAAAACTGATTTCGGAAAATTCGACCCTGGTTTCAAAGGGATCTGTATAAATATGCTCTGGTTGATCCATGTCGCGCAGCTGCAAAAGATAGCTGTCATTGAGATTTGTGGCATTTTGGGCACGAGTTTCAACAAGAATGCCTGTGGTACGAGAGTTGCCAATATCAAGGACTAGATCCACATCAATAGGATTGTGATGATAAGGGTTTATAACGTAAACCTTGGTACCACCTATGCAGTGGTGCAACATCTCAAGAATGGTCAGATAGCTTGCCAGATGTTCAAGTTCATACCCATCCTCGGAACGGCGGCGATGTTTTTTTTGCCAATCTGTCCATATTTCTCTCAACCAGCTGTCAACCCAGGCTTCATTGAGAAACCATGAGTTGTCTCGGTAGCGCCAGGCAAGACGGAACTGTGCGTGAGCGTTCACGTCCTGAGGTGAGAGGGCACTGTATACCCTGTCATCGTGTTCCTCAACTTGCATGTCGAAGGCCAGCACAATGCGCAGAGTTTCTGACGCTTCATCACTCATAACAAAACGGGCGCGTGCCCAATTGGTCGGGCCGTATTCTACACGGCATTCTTGCCCGTCTTCCCACATCTGTTCACGCTCGCGCAAAAAAGGAACGGGAATCCAACGTTCCAGCCAAGGCACAAGGGTCTTGCGGGCATCCAGTTCGTAACCATTGCCGTTAATGGTCGAAGAAGGGTCAAGGACATCCACAAGTTGCCCTTCATCATTTTCTATAAGGGCGTGGAGCTGCACCTGCCGATTCTGTTCATTCTGCTCTAGCCTTTGTTCCTCAAAATTGCGTCTTATGCGGGGAAGCGCGTTTAAATCTGCTGAAAAATCAAGAAGTTGTGGACAGCCGCCGGGAATGAGGCTGACACGTTCCTTGTATCTGGGCATGACAAACATGGCTATTTCCTCCCGCAGGATTCAACGCGGACAAAAGGAATCTCATATGACTGACGCCCGCCATTGGCGTCCTTGAAAACCCACGAACAGGGCGTTTTTTGTCCCTTGCCGCGGCAAACCATTTCTGCCTGGCCCCAACGTTGTCCGTCCGTGCATGCGGCCC
>JAGAEE010000196.1 GCA_017613295.1 Desulfovibrio sp.
CAGCAGGGCCTGAACAAGGCCACTCCCCCGAAACAATGTTAACGTCAAATCCTTGCGGATAATAGCCCATGTCAGGTGCAGCATGAGGCGCCTCCCTCCACTCCCGACACAGAAAGGGCCATGTTTTCCGTCAATCCTGCATAATTCTGCGGTGGACCGCTGTATGACAACCTGTGTCTCGCCAAAACCAGCAAATGATCAGCCAGTGGCCCGTCTGCCATCAAATCATGGCTTATCAAGACGACACAAGCCCCGCGATGCCGCGCCGCCTGGATCTCCTGGCGCAATTGTGTCTGCGACGATGTATCAAGGCCGCTGCACGGTTCATCCAGCAGCAGGAGATCCGGGTTTTGCATCAGCACACGTGCCAGATTGAGACGCTGCGCCATGCCCCGTGAAAAACAGCCTACCCGTTCCTGGGAATAAGCTTCCAATCCCACACGAGCCAGAACCTTCCCAAGTTCTCCTGTGGACAGAGACAATCCATAGGCACGATTCCAGAAAGACAAATTTTCCACTGCGGTAAGGCCCGGATAAAGAAATGTCGCATGACCAAGATAGCCCACACGAACATCATCTGACACGATCACCCTGCCAGCGCTGGGACGTGAAAGCCCCGCCATCACCCGCATAAGCGTACTTTTGCCTGCGCCATTGGCACCCGCAACAAGGGTGACGCTCCCCGGTGCAACACAGCAACTGATCTCCTTAAAAATGACCTTGTGGCCATATATTTTGGCTACACACTCCAATTGCAGCACTCAAGCCCTCCCTCCTCAGGCATTTCCCCCTCCTCGCTTTTATCCTTTTCGAGGGTCTGCCTCGGCCGCTGTACCTTCCAAGGCATTTTCCTGATCCTGTTCGGAAGCGATGGCAGGCTTTCTTCGCAAGCGTTTCAGGCACAACAAGGGGAAAAAAGTCATGAGCGCTCCGCCTATCCACAGCCAGTTGACCAATGGCTCAACACTCAGCTTGACGACCACCCTCCCTTCGTTGTCCAAACCGAGAAGAGAAGCATAAACTTCGTTTACCAGTCCTGGTATGACGTCCACTTCAGAAAACTGCATGCTGCCAAACTTGTCATAGACACGACGCTCAGGGGCAATCACGCCAAGCTCTTTCCCCTCGTGCATGATACGCACACGTGCGGCGATATATTCATAATCGTCACGGCGCCCCTCATCAAGCACCAAAAGAGTGGCCGCATAATCCCCCAGCGTGCCTGTTTCATCCTTGGCCAGAGCCAGTTCCCGTGTATCGGAATATGGTCCAGAAAAAGCCACCCCCAAAGCCACAAACGCCAGTCCCAGATGTGTGCCCAGCGCTCCAGCAAAGCCCCTTTGCAAGCTGACGCCGCGCTCTGCGAAAATCACGACAACACCGAGACAAATTCCCACCGCAGACGAAGCCGCCAGCAAGGCCGTAGGTCGACTGTACCCCAAAGCCAGCATAGCCAAAGCCGACACGGCCATTCCTCCACATACCAAAAGCACTTTCTTGCCTGAACGCCACCCTCCGTCCCAGCGCAACCAAGGGCAAAAGGCCATCATCAACACAAGAAAAGCACACAGCGGAAGGCAAACACGGTTATAAAAACGGGCATCCAGCCCCTGCGGCACACTCGCCCAAAGTCTGCTGATCACGGGCCACATGGTAGCCGTCATGATGATAGTCGCCAACGCCAGAAAAAACCATGCTGTCAGCGTGAGCAAACCCTCACGACTTCCTGGGCCGGCAAGAGGTTCTCCCCGCGCAGGTGTCGTCAAAGGAACGCAGACAGCTATCACAAGAGCAATCAGGACAAAAACAGTTAGGGGAGTTCCAACATTACCATCACCAAAAGCGTGAACGGAATCAATCACTCCGCTGCGGACCAAATAGGTGGCAAAAAAAGCGGAAACCGTGGTCAGCGACATGAGGGTCACATTGACGCGTCCCAGTTTGTGGCGTCTCTCTTCAATGATAAGGGTGTGCAACGAAGCGGTGGCAACAAGCCAGGGAATCAGCGAGGCATTTTCCACCGGATCCCATGCCCAATAACCTCCCCAGCCCAATTCCATGTAGGCCCACCAGGCTCCAAGAATGATACCAGCGGTAAGACACGCCCATGCCACAAGGATAAAGGGCCTTGAAAGCCGATACCACTCCTCCTCATGATTTCCACGCGAAAGGGATTGGGCCAAAGCCAGGCAGGTTGGCACGACAAACCCGGCATACCCTAAAAAAAGCAAGGGGGGATGAAAAATCATCCCGGGATTCTGCAACAGCGGGTTAAGACCATTGCCGTCTGAAGGCACGGGTGTTTGCAAAATGAAAGGATTGCTCCAACTGGTCAACACCAGCGCGAAAAAAGCCATAATGGCATAGAAAAAACTCCAATACCACAGCTGTGTCGAACAATGAAGGCTTTTATAGCTACGCGTACAAGCGAAAACGCTGCCACTCAAGGCCACTGCCAGCCCCCAAAACAGCATAGAACCAGGCTGGCCAGCCCAAAAAGCGGTAAGTCGGTAAAACACGGGCAACTGGCGATCCGTATAACTGGTCACATACTGCAGGCTGAAATCATTCCAGAAAAGGGCATGAAGTAACAAGGCCGACGCCAGCAACATGGTGCAAGCAAGGCACCAGTGCGCCTTTTCTACAAATGGCAGGTAGTCCCCACGACCATGCCAAAGTTGCAGCAAGGCCAGACCACCGCCGGCGATAGCGCTCAACAGCGCCAGTATAAGAAGGGCAAAGGCCAGAACGTACATGAGAGTCTCAGGAACCTCGTATCAAAAAATATGTGAACAGCAAAAGACAAAAACGTCTCAATTTTTACGATTTTCTTTCTGGTATTTCGACGGACACTTTGTCATGAGCGTTGTTGCCGCAAAACATCCCTGATCGCTCATGCCACCCTCTACAATGACTTCCGCCCCGGGCTTGAAGGTATCCGGTACTACACCGGAGTATCTGATGGGAATGGTCAAGCTGGCGTTATCCTTGTCTTCCAGTAAAAAAGAGACGCCTCTGCCTCCAGCATACGACTCAAGCCCCCGACTAGCGACAGTGCCGAAAAGTCGAGCTGAAAGCAGTTTATCAGGGGCGGCGGCCTTGGCTTCGGCCACATTCAAGAAATAGACACTTGACTCTGTCAAACCTGACCAAACGAGATAGCCGACGCCACTCAAAAACAGCAAAAGCGCCACAACATAGACGCTCAAATTTTTTTTTCGAGACATGTCTTTCCTATTTCTGTGCTAAAAATCCTCGGAACTCGTCAGCAAATTCTTCCGAAACTGAGTGAGGTTAGCTTATGCCCCAACGTCTGACAAGGGGCAATAGCGCCATCGACACTGAAGAACAGGTCATGTCATGCCATATAGGCAATACAACCGCTCCCTGTTCACGACGACGTTCGCCGTAAAGCCCGACGACGCTGCCGAGCCAAAGCACGAAGATCATCCACGTTGTCACTTTCGTCCACAATTTCACGCCCAAGTATTTCTTCCATAACGTCCTCAAGGGAAACGACGCCAGCCAGGCCACCGTATTCGTCCAGGACGATGAACAAATGCACTCTTGCCGTCAAAAATTCGTGCAAAAGGACGTCAAGAGTTTGATTTTCAAGAATAAAATGTGCCGGCCGCAAGATATCGGCAAGCTTGAGGTCACGTTTTCCTTCCCTGAGATACTTGCCCATAGTACGACGTTCCACAAAACCGACGATATCCTCATTGTCGTCACCATAGACTGGAATGCGGCTAAAATGCCATGTTCTTGAATCACTATAGGCATTTTCGACGGTCATTGTTTCCGGCAGTTCAAAGACAACGGTGCGCGGGGTCATGATTTCATGAACCCTTTTCTGATCCAAAGCAAGAACATTGCGAACGAAAGCCTCTTCGTACGGCTTGATGCGACCAGCCTGTCGTGAAAGGCTGGTCATGGCCCGAATGTCATCCTCTGAAATGACCGGTCCTGACGATGGCTTGGCCACAAGTCGAGAGATCAGGCTTGTCAACCAAAGCAAGGGGCCCATCACTCGAACCAGAATATAAAGCGGTGTTGCCAGTGCCGGGGCCAGCTTTTCGGCCCGCACCACGCCAAGACTTTTTGGGAGTATTTCACCCAGCGCCAATATCAAAACCGTGAATCCCACGGCAAAAACTGTCATGTATTCCTGCCCGTACACACAAAGAAATGCTCCTCCAGCAATGGTGGCACCAGCCGTGTTGGCAATAGTGTTCAAAGTAAGAATGGCAGCTATGGGCTTATCCACAGCGGAGCGCAATTGGTAGAGCCGCAGGCCGGAGGCAGTTCCGGAGTTGCGCAAGCGCTCTATGCATGACCAGGGTACGGAATAAAACACCGTTTCCAGTAAAGAACACGTAAAGGACACTGACACGGCAACGCTGACAGCCAAAATCAGGGTGAGCATGGATGTTTCCTAAAAAAGGCCTCTAAAAAAGAAAGAAAAGAGCATTTGGCCATTAAGCTTTGAACACGAAAGCCTCATACCAGTAAAGACGGGCGTCAGCTTCTTTCCAAACGCCAATGGGCAAGCCCGCCTTACGACAAAGATTCTCAAGATACTCCAGGCGGTTCCACCCCTGTTCAACGGGCACCTGGGGTAAAAAGACACCACTGTATCCCCGGTACTGCAACAGCAAACCATGACGACCAATGACTATGTCGTCTGGATTAGTACATGGCGTCAACTCATCAAGAACAGATATGTCCACGTCAATGAACGGCCACTCGCCTTCCCTTAACGCAGGGAAACGCGGGTCCTGAAATGCGGCGGCATGTGCCATGTTCCACACGGTGACATAAAGAGGGACTTGAGAGACAATAGTACCTATACAACCGCGCAGCTGCCCCTGAAGCTTCAGGGTGACAAAAGCTCCCAGCCGTCGAAAAAGCACGGCATGAGATGCCTCCGTCACACCTTCTGGCAATACAACTTCAGTAAAATTTCCCGACAGGGAGGTCTCAATCGAACGACGCGCCAGATCGGACAGAACTTCCCTTTCGGCTGTATCAAGGCTGAAGGAGAGTGGCATCCTGTCATCCTCCGGAACAAGAAATGCCACAACAGACGTTGCGGCATGACTTGTGTCAGTTTGAAATTAAAACAGCTACGCAGCCACTTGCCATTTTTTGACGGCATTTACCGCCTACAGCATGGACACGCGCTGCATGCCCACCATACCGGAGAAGTGCCTCAAGGCCCCGTGCCTGCCCATTAAGGAAGGCGGCATGGTCTACAAAGGCTAGTCTTCGCCTTCGGCGTGTGACTGTTTGCCAGCACCCTTGAGGCCATACATGGTGGTGGATCCTGAAGACCAGAATTCCAGCACTTCTTCATTCACCAGCTTGGTGAGAATTTTTTTCACCTCGCGGGGGCCTTTGTCGGGGAAAAGTTCCAGAAAGTCCTTGAAATAAAATTTTGACTTCATTTTGGACTTGCTGTTCAAAAATTCCACAACAACTTCTTTGTCGTCAGCCATGATGCCTCTCCTTGCCCGGCGGCGCCATAACGCCGCCGGGATTAAATAAGACTAGAATTTGAATTGCGTGCTCTGCCGCCACGTATAGTAGGCGGGGTCGCGGAAATCGTCAATGAGATGATGGGTAAAGGTCAACCCGGTCAGCTTGAAGAACGTCTCCCAGCCGATACGCTGCGCCCAGTCACCCAAACGCTCATACTTCTGCGCGTTTGCCGCATACACTTCGACGATTTTCTTCACCGTATTGGTAAGGGTGGGCCAGCGGGGGGGTTCGTTGGGAATGTATCCCACAACCACCTTGGAAAACTTGGGCATGGTGATACGGTTGGAAACCTTGCCGCCCACCATGATGGCGATGCCATCGCCTTGATGATCAGCGATGGGCAGGGCCGGACACATGGTGTAGCAGTTGCCGCAGTACATGCAACGGTCTTCCTTGATGGCCACGGAATTCACCTTCTGTCCATTGTATTCCACCTTGGTGGGACGCACTGCAGCGGTGGGGCAGGCGGCAACGGCCAGAGGAATTTCACAGAGCTGATCTGCCCATTCGTGGTCAATCATGGGCGGTTTGCGGTGAATACCGACGAGACCGATGTCCGAGCAATGCACGGCACCGCACATGTTGATGCAGCAGGCGAGAGAGACGCGCACAGGTGCGGGCAGGCGCATGTTCTTGAACTCGTCAAAAAGCGTGTCCATCACGCATTTGACTGGGCCGGAGGCATCGGTGGCTGGCGTGTGACAATGCACCCAGCCCTGAGTATGCACCATGTTGCTCACACCGGCACCGGTGCCACCCACGGGGAATTTGTTGGAACCGCCCGGGAATTTGCGGCTGTTCAGGTCATCACGCAGTTTTTTCATGGTTTCTTCGTCTTCAACCATGAATTCGATATTGCTGCGGGTGGTCCAGCGCACATGCCCGCCACAATATTTGTCGGCAATGTCACAAATTTCACGGATATGCGTAATGGACATGGTACGGGTGCCACCCACGCGGACGGTGTAGACCTTGTCACCGCTCTCGGCCACGTGCATCAGGACGCCGGGCTCCAAGATTTCATGATAAAGCCATTTGCCGAAGTTCTTTTTGATGACCGGCGGGAAATATGAATCATACTTGTGGGGACCGATATCGGTGATACGGTCTTCCATCGGTTTCTCAGGATTGTATCCGGAAGAAATAAAAGCCATGGTGTTCTCTCCCTTTTAGCGCTGATGGCGGCTGCGGAACGCGGCGAGGTCACGGGTCCAACCGCCGGGCACCTCGTCTTCCTTAAAGAAGATGTACGGATTGGAACGCGGCTCCTTGACATGCTGGGGCATGGCCGGAGTGTCGGTCACTTCCAGAAGTTTCTGGAAGGACAGACGCTTCATTGTTTCACCCACGCGTTCACGGTTCTTGCCTTCTTCCATCCACCAATCCCAAATCTTTTCGATAACTCCCTTAATTTCATCATAGGGAGCTTCACAGGAGATGAAGGGGATGAGTAGGGAACCCATCTGCGCACCATCAACGACGGGGGCTTTGGCGCCTACAAGGATGCTGGCACCGCGCTCGTCACCGATGTGCAGGGCGCGAGGCATGGTATTGATGCAGTGCATGCAGCGCACACAGTCGGCGGTCTTGATGGAAAGCTTGGAACCGTCCCACTTCATGCATTTGGAGGGACAACGCTCCACGACTTCCTTTTCAATATCAAACTTGCCCCAGTCACGACCGGCATGTGCGCCGGCATTGGGCTTGAACTCACCGGCCACATAGGCTTTCACGCCTTCCTGGTCAATCTTGATGTCGTCTTTCCATGTGCCCACCACAGCGAAGTCCGAACGTGCCATGGCGCACACGCAGCCATTGGGGCAGCCGTCAAACTTGAATTTGAACTTGTAGGGGAAGGCGGGGCGATGCAGCTCGTCCTGATAATCCTGAGTGAGCTGGTAGCACATATCCTGTGTGTTGTAACAGGCATACTCACAGCGGGACATGCCAAGACAGGCCGCCGGCGTACGCAGGTTGGAACCGGAACCGCCCAAGTCGACATGCATTTTGTGGGTCAGATCATGGAAGATTTCTTCCAGCTGCGGGGTCTGGGTGCCAAGCAGCACGATATCACCCGTGGATCCGTGCATGTTGGTCATGCCGGAACCGCGCAGATCCCAAATGTCACACAAATCACGCAGGAATTTGGTGCTGTAGTACTTGCCCGAAGGCTGCGCCACGCGGATGGTGTGGAAGTGGGCTACGCCGGGGAATTTTTCGGGCTGGTCACAGTAACGACCGATGACGCCACCGCCATACCCGAAAACACCCACGATGCCTCCATGTTTCCAGTGCGTTTCCTTCTCATTATAGGAGAGCTCAACCACACCCAACAAGTCTTCAGGTGCGTCCACAGGAATCTGGTAATCAAGGCCGTTGGGATTCTTAGCCCGGTGCTCGGCCTCCTGTTTGATGTCGGACACAAAGCTCGGCCAGGGGCCGCTTTCCAGCTGGTCCAACAAGGGAGTTGCATGTTTCGCCATTGCCATACCTCCACTGGTTTGTTTGTATCACGCGTTTGCGTGACATGCCGGTCAACTGTAGCAATTCCCAACGCTGATGGGCACCAGTCAGGCATGAGCCCCAGGCGACCTTTGCCCGACGTCTCATCCCGTGAAAAAAGGGACGATCCAGGGAATCGCAGATGCCGAAAGAAAAGTCTCTTCCGACTGACCGCAACACGGTCTCCAGTTTTCTTACA
>JAGAEE010000197.1 GCA_017613295.1 Desulfovibrio sp.
AGCTGCAGATGGGGCGCTTTTCCCTTAGTTTTATCTTTGACGTCATTTTTGACGATGGGCATAGCTACACCAGACATGCCTGCTGAAGCACGGGCTTCTTGGGAACAACTCCACGAAATGTCAGCCGGTGAATGGGGCATGGGCCCAGGCGGCGCAAGGCATCAAGATGCTCCCTTGTGCCATAGCCTTTGTGTTTTTCAAAGCCATACCCTGGCCAACGATGGGCTAGCTGCCGCATAAGGCTGTCCCGAAAGGTTTTAGCCAGAATGGAGGCGGCCGATATGGCAGGTTCGCTCTTGTCGCCACCAACGATGGCCCTCTGGACAGGGAGTTGGGCACAATGATTTTTTTGCCAATGAGGGGCCAAAATGCTCGAAGGTACCGTCTTGTTACCATCCACAAGCAGAAGGGTTGGCGACTTACGCAATACCCTTACGGCATGGCTCATGGCCACAAAGGTGGCTTGCAGAATGTTGATGTCGTCAATCTGCGGTGGCCAGACAACACCAAGACCCCAAGACAGCGCGCAGGATTTGATGCGCGGCGCCAGATTCTCACGTAGGCTTTCGCTACATGCTTTGGAATCGTTCAAACCGGGAAGGTCGAACGTGATAGGCAGAATGACGGCCGCAGCCACCACGGGACCAGCCAGACAGCCTCGACCGGCCTCGTCAATGCCCGCCGTCAGAGGGGAAACGGTGCATAACAAGACATCCCGGAGGTCAGTGTTTTTGCCTGCCGTGATACTGGCCTCCGGGATGTCTCGTAAATCCCGGCGTGACAGCGATGCCACTTTGTCAGAGATACGCAAAAAGTACTCAGAAACGCCCGCGGGGTTTGATGCGTGCGGCCTTGCCCTTGAGATTTCGCAGGAAATAAAGACGGCTGCGACGTACACGTCCCTGGGAAACAAGTTCCACATGATCAATGAAGGGCGAGTTCAGCGGAAAAATACGTTCCACACCCACGCCATCAGAAATTTTTCGCACTGTAAAGGTAGCATTGGTGGTGCCACGTTTTATGCGGATGACATTGCCCTGAAAGACCTGAATGCGTTCTTTCTCGCCTTCCACAATGCGTAAATGCACCTTCACGGTGTCGCCTGACCGAAAGGCGGGCATGTCCATGCGCTGATTTTCACGCTCAATTTTTCTGATAATGTCCATTGTGAACTCCTTGCAAATTCTGACAGACGCTGTCCTGAAACTCTTTTGTCCTTCTAAGAGCGATGGTTTCCAGGGCGTCAGAAATAATCGCCGAGAATCCTGTCAGCCAGGATGGCGGCGGCACTGCGCACCGAAAGATGGTTGTACCCCAGATAACGTATGGGGCGTATGACGCCCTCGCACAGTTCCAGTGCTTCCGGCGCAAGACCCCGGGCCGTACCAAGACAAAGCATCACCGGCCCCTGTTGGCACCAGCAGCGCACGTCGCGTGGCGTCAGCATCGGCATTTGAGGCCGTTGGGAAGAGGTTTTGCGAGGCCATGTCGCAGAACTGGCTATCAGCCTCGGCCGCACCCCAAACTGGGCAGACATACGTGTTGTCGCTTCTTCTAGGGAAGAGACGGGCCGTACTAGTTTCAGCGCGAGAGCCCGGTCGGTATGCTTGTTTCCACCAGAACCCCGAGTCCAGTGACGCAAAATTTCTTCCAGCACCCTCAGTTGGTCTTTTAGTGGCGTGGCCACATAAAACGCGGACATACCGTAGCTGCAAGAAATACGCGCTATATCATGTATATCCAGGTTTGTCAAAGAGGAAGCTCCGCATTTTTGGCCTTCCAACAGGACAGGATAGTGCGTCAGACAGAACGAGAGATTGCGGCCAGGCCGTTCATGCGGAATATCTACCAAGTATCGAACGTCTTCTAACGAGAGAGGCGCGTTGTCAAGTAGCTCTGGTCTAATGCGGAGTGTGGTTTCCAAAGACTGTTGTCTGCGCCAGTGGGCAATGCGTTGATGGTTCCCCGAAAGAAGGACCTCTGGTACAGCCAGATTTCCCAGGTTTTCCGGACGTGTGAAATGCGGATATTCCAGCAATCCTGCGGAAAAGCTTTCGTCCTCGCCGGATTCCGTCTTGCCCATGAATCCAGGAGTTAGGCGTGCCACTGCTTCAAGAACGGCAAGAGCCGCGCTTTCTCCGCCGTTGAGAACCATGTCTCCTATGCTCACGGCTTCCATGGGGAAAAGTTGTGTCAATCTGGCGTCAATGCCTTCGTATCGTCCACAGATGAGCGTCAAGTCCTCGCTGTGCGCCAATTCTTCAGCTAGGGATTGAGTAAACGGACGACCGGCGGGGGTGAGCAGCAGCATTCGGCCAGGTCTGGTGATGTCTTGCAGGGTTCGAGCCAGAGGTTCGACTCGCATGACCATGCCAGGGCCGCCGCCGTAAGGACTGTCATCCACATGGTGATGACGATCTGTGCTGTACTGGCGGGGATTGTGAAAACTGTACTGAATGAGACCAGCTTTTTTGGCACGGCCCATGAGAGCTGTAGAGAGAGGGGAATCGAAAAATTCGGGAAAGAGTGTGACAATGTGAAAATATGGCATGGACGCAGATTGCCGGAAATCATCGTGCTGGACAAGATAAAATATTGGGGCGACCGCTTTCTTTATCCCCACAAGATCCAAAAGGCCTTGATGGGCATATAGTTATACAGAAACTCGCCTACCTGCAGTCCAATCGGGCCGCTACTGAGAGGAATCCCCAATCTTTCACCCTTGCGGGGACGAGAGGCGGGGGATGTTGTCAACTTATTGGAGCCTGGTGGTTACGGGCGGGACGATGCCATCTCCAGAGTAGGAACCGGCGGCGCTGCCGATAGGGCGTTCACGCAACAAGGGGCGCAGATCCTCCGTGATGGGCACGGTTCCGGAGCCCATGGCCAGGACTTCGTTGCCTGGTGTGTGGAGCAGGCGGATGCTGAAGCGTACCTGTTTGGGTGTGATCACATAGGTTCCAGCCATGATTGCCTGGCTGGAGGCGCTGGTTGTGAGCAGTTTTCGCACGTCGCGTGTGAGTAGAAATTCACCACGTTTTTTGTCAAAACGGATGTCGCGCCCTTTGCGTAGTTCTTGAAAGCGATACCCCTTGTCCATAAGCGCTGTGGAAATTTCTTCCATCATCTGCCGTGCCAGAGGGCAGACCTGTTCCAGATCGTTGATATTGACCGGTGTTGTTCCCATGATCATGATGTGCGCACGCGCCAGCTTCTTACGATTTTTTGCTGACATCCCGGGATCGTCTCCCGCATAGCGCATCATGAGCTGGTCGTCCAGCTGGTCAGCAATTTCGTCTGCCGCATTGGGCACGTTTCCGCTGCCCAGACCGAGAAAGGCTGCCGCCGTCAGGGGAAAAAGAAGGGCAGCCAGCACAAGAATGGTGATAACAAGGCGGTTCATGGTCATCTTTCGTTTCCTGATATTAGGGGGACATTTTTCCCGATGAAAGGCCTGGCACATTTAGCGCATGGTGCGCAAAAGCAATTCCACGCCATCCAGTTCTCTTTTGAGAATATTCAGGGTTTCTCCGTCAGTACAGATGGAGAGCGCCTGCAAGTATCGTTGACGCGCCAGTTCGTATCGCCCTTCAGTACGAAAATCTCTTGCCTGTTCAAGGTAGTCGAGGCTGTGCTTGTTGGCCTTGTCAAGATACGAGTTGTATGCCCTTGCTTCCCTTATTTGCTGGCTGTCATCATGAAAACTATAGGTAGATAAATTGTCGGCCAGAGCTGGAAAAACAACGAACAGCAGGGTGGCAAGCACTGTCCACGTGATGGCAGAAAAGCTGTTTTGCACAAGTTTCATATGTCCCTCCGGCATTATCTTCCCTGTCGTATACGCATGGTGCCACTGCCTATGGTGGAGGCCGGCGTATACAGTCCGTTGAAGGGGTTGCTGTCAAAGGTGCGGTAGTGTCCTTTTGTGCTAGTGCTGCCCAGAGAGACACCCGACTCCCTCTTGGTTGTCGGGGGTGATGTTGGCGCATCGGATGTGCCCATGCGTGTGACAATGGGAGTGTTGACCAGAACGAGTTGTCCCGTCCGCATGACAAGACCGTCATTGGCACGTACAAGGCGTGCGTTGACAAAGGTGGCATCCTTATCCACATAATAGGTTCCCACCAGCAGAGCTGCCCATTTTTGCCCTGTTGTGTTGACAATCTGGTTAGCGGCAAGGGCCAAATCATCCCTTCCACCCTGGACGGAGATTGCGCCGTTTAACCGGTATTCCCTAGTGGGGAATCCCCTCTGATTGAATTCGTAAAAAAGGGACTCTGCCATGAGCCTGCCCAATGGGGATGTGCGTGAGGTGTTATTCTGGTCTACAAAGGACGTGGGCATGGCAACAAAGCCCTGAATGGCGTCATTGGGCATGGTGGCGAGCATTTGATCCGCCAGTTCACGGCTTTTTAGCTTCAATTCCACAGCATCAGTGTATTCGGGCGAGAGGGCCGTTGCCCTTTTCTCTCCGCAGCCGGGCAAGAGCAGCAGGACAAGCGCACAAGGCAAAAAAAGGCGCGACAACATATCCATATATACCCCGATGGTATTGGCAGGGCACGACACCATGCCTTTGACGTATGACCTGACGATACCCTCTTGACGTAGTATCGTCATTGTGGTTGAAAACTTGAGACTTTATCGGGAAAATATGACCGCATGCGGTCGTACTTACATTCTTGCAAAATACATTCCATTGTTCTTATTCCTGTGAGATATCCGCAGACGCCTACTTGGCTTGTCAGTGAAAAAGGCATATGAATAGCTCCTTCTGCTCTTGGCAGGCATGAATCCTGTGTCCGGGAGGCCCCATGAAGAACAGCAGAACCCGCATCATACGTCTTGGCTCTTTGTCCATCGGTGGCGGTGAGCCGGTTGTCGTACAAAGTATGACCAATACGGACACGCGTGATGTGTCGGCAACGCTGTCTCAGATAGCCCGGCTTGAAGCGCGTGGTTGCGAGGCTGTGCGCTTGGCAGTGCCCGATATGGCCGCAGCACGCGCCCTTGCAGCTATCCGTGAAGGGACAGGTCTGCCTCTTATCGCCGATATCCATTTTGATTATCGCTTGGCCATTTCTGCGTTGGAGGCAGGCGTGGAAGGTCTGCGCATCAATCCAGGCAATATCGGCTCCCATGAGCATGTGAACCGTGTGGTGGATGCTGCCAAAGCCCACGGAGCAGTAATTCGCGTGGGGGTGAATTCCGGTTCTGTAGAAAAGGCCCTGCTGCATAAATATGGCGGTTCGTGCCCTGAAGCACTGGTGGAAAGTGCCCTCGGCCATGTGCGGTTGCTGGAGGAGCGTGGTTTTCATAATATAAAAATTTCGCTCAAATCGTCTTCGGTTCTTCATACGATTTCCGCGTACCGCAAATTGTCCACGGTTTGCGACTATCCGTTGCACATCGGTGTTACAGAAGCCGGCGGGCTTATGCGTGGTACGGTAAAATCTGCCGTGGGCCTGGGTATTCTGCTCCATGAGGGCATAGGCGACACCCTTCGTGTTTCGCTTACCGCCGATCCTGCAGAGGAAGTAACCGTGGCCTGGGAGATCCTTCGTGCCCTGGGATTGCGTTCGCGTGGGCCGGAAATTATTTCCTGCCCCACATGTGGACGAACGGAAATTGATCTTTTTTCCCTGGCACACGCCGTTGAGCAACGACTTGCCGAATCCACGGCCGATATTAAGGTGGCCGTTATGGGCTGTGTGGTCAATGGGCCTGGTGAGGCCCGTGAGGCTGACCTGGGCCTGGCAGGAGGCCGGGACAAGGGTATCATCTTTCGTAAGGGTAAGGTCATTCGTTCGGTTAGGGGGCAGGAGGCCCTCTTGACGGCCTTTATGGAAGAATTACAACAACTGCTTACGACAAAGGAACAAGCTTCATGCGTTTCAGCCAATGCTATATCCCTACCCTGAAGGAAACCCCGGCCGAAGCCGAGGTCGTCAGTCACAAGCTTTTGCTGCGCGCCGGTATGGTGCGCAAGCTCACCAGCGGCATGTATACCTATTTGCCCTTGGGATTGCGTGTGCTGGATAAAATAAGCCGTGTTATCCGAGAAGAAATGGCTACTGCGGGTTACCAGGAATTGCTCATGCCTATGGTCCAACCGGCCGATTTGTGGAAAGAGTCCGGTAGGTGGGAACACTATGGCAAGGAACTCCTGCGTTTTAGAGACCGTAACGATCGTGAGTATTGTCTGGGCCCCACTCATGAAGAGGTCATAACCGACCTGGTGCGCGGTGAGGTTCGTTCTTATCGGCAGTTGCCCGTACGTCTGTATCAGATACAGACCAAGTTTCGTGATGAGATCCGACCTCGTTTCGGTCTCATGCGTGGACGTGAATTTGTTATGAAGGATGGATACTCCTTTGACGCCACGGCGGAAGGGGCGGAAAAGAGCTATTGGGAATGTCATGCGGCTTACAAGCGTATTTTTCAGCGCCTTGGACTTCGCTTTCGCCCTGTGGAAGCGGATTCAGGATCTATCGGTGGCAATTTTTCCCATGAATTTATGGTGTTGGCCGAGGCCGGAGAAGATACGATTGCCTTTTGCCACGACTGTGAATACGCCGCCAATGTTGAACGTGCCGAAATTCGGCATCAGGCTTTGGGCACTCCGAGGGACGCCTGTCCTCCCGCAGAGTGTGTGCCCACGCCTGGCGCCCATACGGTGGAAGATGTCTCGGCCATGTTGGGGGTCCCTGCCTCGTCAGTTGTCAAGACTTTGATCTTTTTAGCAGATGGCAAACCCGTGGCGGTTCTGGTGCGTGGAGACCGTGAAGTCAACGACGTGAAGCTCAAGAATTTGTGTCACGCGCAGGATGTGCAGATGGCAGATGCCGCAACTGTAATAGCCCTGACGCACGCCCCTGTAGGCTTTGCCGGACCAGTTGGTCTTGACATACCCGTCTATGCCGATAATGAACTCATGGACGGTACGGATTACGTGGCCGGTGCCAATAAAGCGGACAGCCATTGGAAGCATGTGGATCTTTATCGTGATACTAGGGTGACGTCATGGGTTGACGTGCGCATGATCACTACTGAAGACGCTTGCCCGCGTTGCGGCGGACGCCTGGAACTCACTCACGGTATTGAGGTGGGGCATGTTTTCATGTTGGGGCGTAAATACAGCGACGCCATGCACGCCACCTTTTTGGATGAAAACGGCAAGGAACAGACCATGATCATGGGCTGTTACGGCATCGGTGTCTCACGCGTGGCGGCTGCCGCCATAGAGCAAAACCACGATGAACACGGCATTGTCTTTCCACCGGCCATCGCGCCTTTTGACTGTCTGTTGCTTAACCTTGATCCACGCAACGAAGCGGTGAACGGCAAGGCAGAGGAAATTTACCGTTGCTTGCAGAGCACGGGAGTGGAGGTACTGCTTGACGATCGTGAGGAGCGGCCAGGCGTCAAGTTCAAGGATGCGGACCTTCTTGGCATTCCCTTGCAGCTGGTGGTGGGTGGCAAGGGGCTAGCGAAAGGCGTTGTGGAGTGCAAGGACCGTCGTAGCGGTACAAAGGGTGAGCTGAGCGTCGACAATCTGACGCAGGCATTTGCGGCCTGGTCGGCAAAGGTTCAAGACGGTTGGGATGCACAACAGGCCTGACGTGGTTCGTATGCTAAACGATACGGCCATACTGGGCGTTCGAGAACTTACGGAACGATTGCGTGGATATCTGGAAGGCAAGTTTCCCTTTGTTTGGGTACGCGGTGAGGTCTCGAACCTTTCGCGTCCCAGTTCGGGGCATATCTATTTCAGTCTCAAGGATCAGGACGCCCAGCTGCAATGTGTATGGTTCAGGCAGCGTCAACAGTCGGCACGTCAGGGTTTTGATCCACTGACGGGGGAAGTACTCGCCCCTGGCAGTCCTTCGCCATTGGAGCTTCTCCGTAATGGGCTGGACGTCCTTTGTGCAGGGCATATAACAGTGTATGCGTCGCGCGGTCAGTATCAGCTGGTTGTGGAGCTGGTGCAGCCGTCTGGTGAAGGAATGCTGGCGCAGGCCTTTGAGGCAGCGCGACGGAGGCTGGCAGCACAGGGGTATTTCAGCCAGGTGCGCAAACGTCCTTTGCCCTTTGATCCACAGCGCGTGGCCTTGATTACTTCCCCTTCAGGCGCGGCCATCCATGATTTTTTTGAACTGGCTGCCAAACGGGGAAGCGGCGCTCGAATTCGGCTTTTTCCCGCATTGGTCCAGGGCGAGGGGGCGGCACCTTCCGTGGTTAGGGCTATGGAAGAAGCCAATGCCCAGGGATGGGCACAAGTCGTGGTGCTCATCCGCGGTGGAGGTTCGCTCGAGGATTTGTGGACCTTCAATGAAGAGGCGGTGGCCACAGCCGTGTTTCGTTCGCGTCTTCCTGTGCTGGCCGGTATTGGTCATGAAGTGGACGTAACACTGGCCGACATGACAGCTGATGTGAGAGCTGCTACACCGTCACATGCGGCCCAGTTGCTCTGGCCGTCGCGAGTGGAACTGACTCAGCGGACAGATGAGGCAGAAGCGGCACTGTGTCGTGCTGCGATGCGTCGGATTGAAATGGCCGCCGAGGCCCTTAAGCGTCTGGAGGTTGCCTTGCGGTGGCTCTCACCCCGGCGTCATCAGAACAGACTCTCAGAACGTCTAGGCCTTCTGGTTCATGCTTTGGAACGTGCTGTCAGTCAGTGGCTTCATGGCATCGAGGCAGAATTTCGAAGACTTGATGCGGCAGGGCGGTCCAGCATGGGAATGACGCGACTGGAAATGCTTGACAGTCGCATCAAAACGTCTGTGAATCGGCTTGAAATGGCCTTTCCAAGACTGCTATGCGCCAAAGAGCAAAAGCTGAACGCTCTGGCACAGCGTCTGGCAGGATCGGGTAATGCTTATTTGGAGCGATGGGAACACCTGCTGCAAACGCTCACCTTTCAGTTGTCCGCAGGTGATCCACTGACGCCGCTTAAGCGAGGTTATGCCCTGGTACATACACCCCAAGGCGATCTTTTGCGTTCTGTGGAGGCAATAAAACCGGGCATGGCCGTCGAAGTGCGTCTGATTGACGGTATGCTGGATGCCATGGTTATGCAGGTGCGGTATGACACCACTGCGGAAGGGGAGAATTGATGTCATTTGTTAAGTATTGTCGCACATTGACGTTTACGGCCTGGCTGATTTTCCTTGTGGCCGCTCCCGCTGTCGCGTTGACGTTGGAAGTGCCGGAAAGGGTGGCTCGCGGTGACGCATTTCCTGTGACAGTTATGAGTAACACGCCGTTGCGGTCTGTCACTTTTAGATGGCTTGGGAAAAAACATGTGATAGCCGCAATTCCAGTCAACGTGGGGGTAAATATTGGGGCGCAGGCGCGTCGTGGTGGTGTCGCAAACCGCCGTACGCAATGGCGGGCCTCCATTCTTTTGCCTGTACCGTTGGATTGTAAGGAAAATGGGCAGAATCTTACTGCAGGGGCCCAGCCGGAATATGCTTCGGACATGGCCTCCTCAGCGCCGTTAGTTCGTAGAGTGGCCTTTTATGACAAAAAACGACCAGTGCAGAAACTCAATGTGGACAGAAAATATGTGAATCCTCCAGCAGAACAGACCGCACGCATCAAGGCTGATAGGGAGAAAGTTCGCAACGCCTTGTCCAAAAAAATGGCGGAACATTGGTGGTCCTTGCCCTTGCATCGCCCCGTCCCTGACAGGGGTGTTTCCAGCCAATTCGGTTTAAAACGTGTGTTCAACGGACAGCCTCGCGGGGTGCATCGGGGGCTCGATCTTCGCGCGCCGCAAGGAGAGACTGTAACGGCCTGTGCTGATGGAGTCGTGGTACTGACTGACGATTTGTACTATTCTGGCAACGCAGTGTATATCAATCACGGCGAAGGGGTCTTCACCGCCTATCTGCATTTGTCCAGAATCTTGGTCAGAGAAGGTCAGAGGGTGCGCCGTGGTGAGAATGTCGGCCTAGTAGGAGCCACGGGGCGTGTTACTGGTCCGCATCTGCACCTTTCTTTTATCGTTCAGGGTGAATCTGTAGACCCGCAGCCATTTTTGGGTGCCCAATCACCATCTTCAGGGAAAATTCATGAGCGCCAAAACTGACGATACGTTTGAACAAAGAATGAACCGGCTGCAAGAAATTGTGACGGCTCTGGAAAATGGAGATCTGCCTTTGGAAAAGGGGATGGCCCTGTATAAAGAGGGCGCTGCCTGTGCCAGACTTTGCCGAGAACAGCTTGAAAAGGCTCGGCATGAGCTGGAAGTATGGCAGGACGGTCAGGCCAAACCCATGGATTTGAATGCCCGTGAATGTGAGGAGGCAGAACAGGAATGATGCCTCAGGACGAGATGAAGGTTCTGCTGCGAAGCAGAGGTCACGATGTGGAAAAGTTTCTGTCTTCTTGCTTGGACGGGCGAGACATGCCACCACGCTTACGGCAAGCCATGCTCTACAGTCTGCTGGCCGGAGGGAAGCGTTTGCGCCCTGTACTGTGCATGAGTGCGGCAGCATTGTGCGGACTTGACCCGGCTCAGGTTTTGCCTTTTGCGGCCGCCATTGAGATGATCCATACGTATTCTCTTATACATGACGATTTGCCGGCCATGGATAATGATGATCTGCGCAGGGGCAAACCGTCTAATCACAGGGCCTTTGATGAAGCCACGGCTATACTGGCTGGGGACGGACTGCTGACGGACGCCTTTTTGACCATGTGTTCCACCTCTCTCCCCTCGGAGCGGGTGTTGGCGGCCGTAGCAGAAATAGCGTTGGCGGCGGGGTCTTCCGGCATGGTGGGCGGACAGGAGTGGGATATGATCCATACAGGCGGTCCGGCCATCGGTTTGAATCAGCTACGATCAATGCACGCCATGAAAACCGGTGCCCTGCTGCGAGCTTCCTGCGTGTGCGGCGCGCTGCTTGCCGGTGCCCATGCGGAATTGCGCGAGGCTATGTCCACCTATGGAGTTTCCTTGGGCGTGGCCTTTCAGATCGCCGACGACATACTAGATCTGATTTCGGACACGATCACACTTGGCAAACCTGTTGGAAGCGACGTCGTACATGGCAAGAATACCTATCCCGCCCTTGTAGGTTTGGAGAAAAGTCGGGAACTGGCGAGCAGCTATGCCAGAGAGGCCTGTGCGGCCTTGGATGGTCATGACGGGCTCGAGGCGGATTTCTTGCGTGCGCTTGCCGACTACACGGTGCAACGGACGGTCTGAGATGAACAGCAGTGGATCAGCCACGCCGCTTTTGGACAGCATTGACATGCCCTCGCGCCTGATGTCGTTTTCCGATGGGCAGCTGGTGCAATTGGCTAACGAAGTGCACAAACGCATTATTGATGTGGTTTCCCACAACGGTGGACATTTGGCACCCTCTCTGGGGGTTGTGGAATTGACACTGGCACTGCTGGCCACATTTGACGTAGCTGAGGACAGGCTTATCTGGGACGTGGGGCATCAGGCCTATGCGTACAAGCTCCTCACGGGGCGTGCCGACAGGTTTCATACACTGCGCACTCTGGGGGGGATATCAGGTTTTCCCCGTATGGCGGAAAGCCCCTATGACCACTTCGGTGTAGGGCATTCGTCCACGTCCATTTCTGCCGCTCTGGGAATGGCATTGGCGCGTGATCTTTCTGGTTTGAACCATCATGTCATCGCCGTCATTGGCGATGGGTCACTGACCGGTGGAGAGGCTTTTGAGGGGCTAAATCTTGCTGGACACATGGGGCGTCGGCTAATTGTGGTGCTCAATGACAACGAGATGTCGATCTCGCCTAATGTGGGGGCACTTTCTCTGTTTCTCAGTCGCACCCTTTCGCAACGCTGGGTGAGGCAGACCAGGCGCGAGGTCCTGAAGTTTTTGCGATCTATTCCGCGAATCGGGCAGAAGCTGGCCATTTATGCCATGCGCGGTGAATGGAGCTTCAAGTCCTTTTTTACACCGGGCATGCTTTTTGAAGCATTCCGCTTTAACTATATTGGTCCTGTGGACGGGCACGATATTTCGGACTTGCGTCGACATCTGGCTGCAGCAGCGGCCATAGAGGATGGACCGGTCCTTCTGCATGTGCGTACACATAAGGGTAAGGGGTATGCCCCTGCAGAAAATAATCCCACATTATATCACGGTATAGGACTGTTTACGCCAGAGACAGGCAAACCCCTACCTTCTCCGGCAAAATTGCCCTCATTTACAAGGGTGTTCGGTGACACGTTGAAGGAAATCGCCGCTCATGATGACAAGATTATTGCCATCACGGCGGCTATGCCAGAAGGTACAGGCACAGACGCCTTTCGTGTCCTGTATCCCGAACGTTTTGTGGATGTGGGTATATGCGAGCAACATGCCGTTACATTTGCTGCCGGGCTTGCCAGTCAGGGATACCGTCCGGTGGTGGCCGTGTATTCCACCTTTTTGCAACGTGCCTATGATCAGATAGTGCACGATGTGTGCCTGCAAAACCTCCCAGTCACCTTTTGTGTGGACCGCGCTGGCCTGGTGGGGGAAGATGGGGCCACCCATCACGGAGCTTTCGACATCGCCTATATGCGGCATATCCCCAATATGCGTCTTCTGGCCCCTCGAGATGAGGCTATGCTGCGGCATTGTCTGCATACGGCATTGCATCTTCCTGCGCCGTGCGCCCTACGCTATCCTCGCGGTGTCGGTTTCGGAATGCCTTTGACTGAACAATTGCGTGTGCTGGTGCCCGGTCAGGGCGAAATCCTGCAGGAAGGGGAAGATGTGGCCGTCATTGCTGCAGGCAATAGAGCCCATCCCTCGCTGGAGGCGGCATCTTTGGTGGAGCAGGAGGCCGGTATCCGTGCAATGGTTTTTGACCCTGTATGGCTGAAACCCTTGCCAGAAGCGCAGCTGGCCAATATAGCGCGTCGTTTTGATCGTATCCTTTTGGTGGAAGAAGGTGTTCTCGCCGGTGGTTTTTCATCCGCCGTACTGGAATTCTGGAATGACAGGGGGTTGCTGCACGGGCAGCACATTAAGCGTATGGGTTTGCCAGATGCCTTTGTGGAACACGGCAGTCAGCTCTCTCTCAGGGAACAGGTAGGTCTGCGCTGCAAAAATATTGTGGAAGCTCTGATGACTTTGTGTGGTTGCTGAAGGCGGGCATGCGCACTCTGGGCCAATGTGGTCTATGTTTACTTACGTTTATTGACGCAGAATCGTGCGCAGAGTTTCAGCTTCCGGGCCGGAATAGTGTGGCAGCAGGTTTTCCAGCCGTGCCCTAACGATCGGATGCCGTGGCGTCATGTCATAAAGGGATGCCGCTGCAGAGGAGCATACGGCGAAGTCTCGAGTGTTCTGCATGCCCATCGCCTTGAGGTGGGCATAGCGCAAGGCTGTCTCAACAATTCTGTCTAGAAGTTGCGTGTCACCAGCAGCCAGAAAGGCCGTCCAGAACATCTGGACGACGGTTTTTTCCGAGCGGATGTCCCATGCCGTCAGGGGGGCGGGGCTTTTTGCGATCTGAGCCCGCAACAAGGATTCCTGGTTGGTCAGCAAGTGATCCATAAGTGCGGTTTCGTCGGGAAGTTGTGCCAAATGCACGGCCCAAGCCATGGTGCGACGACCGTCGCGACCTATGGAGTCTGGCATTGGCAGGAGATATTGTCGGGCAGTGTGGTCAGAACGCAACACTTGGGCAAAAAACGCGGCAAGTGTCAGCTGTTTCCGGTTGTCAGACAGCGTTCCCTGTGAGTCAAAGGTGCGCAATATGCCCGCTAGTGTCTCTGGACGAGGCTTTTGGTAATAGAATTCCATGTCTCTGGCGTAGTGCGTCAGAGACTTGGAAAGCGTGACGGCGCCATTAGCATGTGTGGGCACAAGGCACATGGCAAGCAGGAGCAATGTACAGGAGAGAAGGCGCATCATATAATAAGGTTCCTTCGCGTACGGAGACCTTCAGCGGCATGCCTCAGGCTGTAGTGGAAACGATGAAGGGAGTGACGTAACTAGCCGTATGTGGAAACAAATCTCCTAGGTTGTTTAGGTCTTGCTAGCGAGGGAATCCCCTGCTTCCAGAAAACTTTTGTACGCC
>JAGAEE010000198.1 GCA_017613295.1 Desulfovibrio sp.
CGTATGGCCAGACGTGCCCAGAATGCGGCGTCGGGTCTCTTAGCCTCCTCGCTGGCACCGAGTACCAGGCCGACTCGCCGGGAGCCCGCTGGGGTAGGCCTGGCGTGTCCTGTTCGTGTAAGATCAGGTTCTGGAGTCAGATCCAACTGGTGCAAATCGGCCCAGTGGAAGGCATTGTGGTGGTTGTTCTGCGTCAGTGCGGCTCGATAGAGTTGCCAGAATCCATGAATATGCAGGCTGTCTGCGGTCCGGATTGGTCCGAGTGTGAAAGCGGCCTTAAGGTGTCCCATGCAGCTGGCGGCCACCGGGGAACTGCTCAGGTTGATGGCGGCGGTATAGTGCTGGCTGGTCAGGGTGGGGCAATGCTCGGGTGGGAAAAAGACGACTTTGGGGGCAAGGGGCATGAGTTCCTTGAAAAAGATTGGTTCGGCCACTACCCACAGTGGGCTGTCTGGCCAGAGATGCTGTAGGCGGAGCAGGAGGGGAAAGGAGAGGATGAGATCACCCAGGCGATGCATCTGCAGCACCAGAACGGGATCAGCGCTCATGTCCATCCCTCGGTGCGGGGGTGCCGTAGACTGAACGCATGTGCTCTAGCAGGCTTTGCAGGCGGTGTTGCCATGTATGGCAGGACAGTACACGTTTTCGTGCGGCAGTCACAATGCGTTGGCGTTCTTGCGGATGTGCCAGGTAGTGGCGGGCCATGTCCAATGCCTCTTCTGGTTGGTGATAGCAAGCCATTTCCTGAGGATCGAAAAGGCTGGCCATCTGCTCACGCCAGTCTGTAAGCACAAAGCCGCCAGCGGCTGGCACATCAAAAACGCGTTGGTTGACCGCCCCCTTCATCTGTTTGCTCGTGCAGTTGAAATTGATGGCAGGACACGTGTAAAACAACGGCAATTCGGCATAATAGTTGATAGTGTTCAGGTAGGTCGGTTGTACGGGTTCGTGGCGAAATTCCACTTTCCAGCCGGTGTCGCCCACAATCAATGGCCGCAAAGGCAGCAGGTGTCGTACACAACCATTGCGGTACACGCGTGTAGCCTGCCAAGTGATAGCGGTTTCGTATGCCAGTTTGCTCTCGTTGTCTGGCAGTGCTGAGTAATGCTGGTAGATTTCGGGGAGAGAATCGCGCAAAAATTCGGCGACGGATCGCTGATGGCTTTCCATGAAGGCCATGGCGACACTTTTGAAGGTCAGGAGCAGATGGCGGGGAAAATGTCCGCTCTTCATCCTGCCTCCCACCTTGTAGAGCATGGAGTTGCCCACAAAGGCCACATCGGTTTTCCAAACGTTCGGCGCGTTCGCGTTGTCAGCAGGTTTGAAACGTTCGGGATCCGTTCCGAGGGGCAGATAGAAGACGTGGGGAAATCCGAAGGCACGCAGCGTGGGGAGATTGTCCATGTCCCACGTGAAAAGACATGTCCAGGGGCTGACACATTGGGAATAGAGATGTATGATCAGGTGAGGGTTGTCTACAAACCATGAAGCCAAGGGGAGTTGCAGGCGTGCCAGAAGATCCATAAGTACGCCTTCCACATCAACACCCATGTGGTTGAGTGTGAGACAGCAATCTGGCTTGAATGTGACAACATCTTCCAACAGGCGACTAACAAAGTCCGAGCAGCCGACAGCCCCTTCCCCCACAAGAACCATCTTGTAGGGAATTTCCAGCTTTTTGCAGGCCCCTTCCACTTCGCCCATGAGAAAATACTTGCTTGTCAGGAGCAACAGCCGAGGTTGTGATCGTATAAAGCGCGGTCCAACGGCGCGTCCCCAGAAGTCAAAGGTGGTGCTCGCCTGCAGATCTTTGAGGAGTCCTCCGTAATAGGTTCTGTCAAGTCGCAGATAAAAGGGCAGGGCCAGGGGGAGCAGAGGCAGACCGCCGTTTTCCATTTGCCAGCGCGTCAGACGCGAGAGGGCTTTGGCACTGTCTTCTTCACAGACAAGCAAAAGACGTTTTCGCCGTTCAGGGTCGAGAGAAGCCAGAACTCTTGTGTGTTCCTGGAGGCTCCTCTCCTTCTCCACAACGGCTATGGGGCCGGCAGTGCTCTGCAGCAGCAATCGCAGGGCGTGGCCGAGTCCGCATCCCAGGAGCACGGGTAGGCATGGACGCCCGAGGGCATCGGCTTGTGCCGAGATGAGGGCGGTTTCCCTGTCCGGGCCGCCAGGCCGTAGCATGTAGAACTGTCGCCCTTTGTTGTGGACAAGTATGTCACAAGGTACGGCGGACGGATCTGGAGACGGGGCTGAGTTTGCGGTAGCGGTGGAATATATTGGCGTGAAAAACGGACCCGAGTCTGGTGTCATAACGTGGTATCCGTGTTTTTTGGGGCTTTCCAAGGCTCCATGACGATATCGTCACCCTTCATGTGGAAGAAAACGCCGCAATGCTGGTCTTCCACGGTGAGAAAGGCACGGCCAATGGATATCTCTACACCGGGAAAGATCGTCCCGGGACAGATAAGACGGCAGTTTTGCACGAATTTTTCGTCCAGGTAGAGTGTGTTCCACAGATATTCCCGGCGCAGAACAAGCTGCTGACGTTGCACACGCAGCGAATGAAGTTTGCGGCTGGCTTCTGTGGCGTCAGGGGGCAAGTGCCCGGCGATGGCGGTCAGATGCGTGATGGATTGCGACTGGTTGGCGATAATCTGGTCGATCTTTTCCAGCTGGCGGATGAGGTGAGGGGCATACCCTAGATAGATGCGTGTGGAGATGGCAGCCCTGTTGCCGATCTGTTCGCCCACATAGACGCTGCCATAGGCATTGATGACGCCGCCGTAAAGTTTCTCCTGCACCACCAGATTGCTCCCGGCGTAGACAATGCAGTGCAGGCAGTTTTTTTTGATGACCATGTTGCCACGGGTGCGGGCTTCCACCCGTTCCAGAAACTGTGTCAGCAATTTCCCGCCAGCGTCGATCTTGCCATGGCCACCGGCACCGCCGCGTGCGCCGCCATCGATCATCATGTCACGGCGGGAGCGGGCCACACCACCTTCAAGCATGCCCAGAATGCGCACATTGTTGCCCTGAACGGAAAAACCTGCCCGCACCGAACCGTGTATGGCCATATTGCCCACAAAGAAAATATTGCCTGTTTCAAAGCTCACATCTTTGCGCACATTGAGCAGATTTTTGACGGTAATGTTGCCATCCAGATAAAAAACGTAACCATTAATGGTGGAAAGCAGGAAATTGGGATTGGATGGTGCTGTGCATGTGTTGGCCCCCATGGGAAATGTCGGTTGATCCAAGATGAATCGGGGGTCGCGCTTTTCTGTCACTTGGTCGAGAGGCACGAGTTCAGCCAGCACCTGACCGCATATGGCGTTTTGCACATACCCTAGGCTGTAGACGTCGGAGGCGTCATCTTCCCCGCCGGGTTTCAGGTGAAGGTAGTCAAAATCTGGATTGAAGTAATGTCGTAAATAATACTGCATGTGTTCTCTGGGTACGGCATTTTCACGCGTTTAGTCGGAGTCGAACCAATTTCAGGAGTTTTGGCCCGTCAGTCTGCGGCATCGGGGATATACCCCTTTAACTCCTCTTCACTGTCAAAAGTGGGGAAAAAACCCTCAATTTCTGCCTGGCGTAATAATGCGACCACATGGCGCGCCGGTTTCAGCAGCACCAGCCTGCGTCGCATGCCCAATCCCCGGGTATTGATGCTGACCAGAACGCCAAGTCCCGCAGTATCCACCTTGCCGACCGTACTAAGGTCAAGAACAAGTTCGCGTATGTGCGGGGCAAAAAGGTGTGCCTCAAGTTCCTTTGTAAGTTGCGCCACATCCGAAAGGCACATGTCACCTTCAAAGCGCAGTATCGTGACATGGGGATGCGATTCTGCCTTCAGGGCAAACATGTTCTGCCAACCTCCACGGAAAGGCATAGTTTAATGGGGGAACAGTTCGGTTGAGTCAAGCCAGATCGTCACCGGCCCCCAGTTGCACAGGTTCACGTCCATATTGGCGCCAAATATGCCGGAAGATACGCTGATGTGGCAATGATCGTCAACCAGGCGTACAAAGTCGTCAAACAAGCGTTCGGCCCAGGCTGGGTTGCCGGCAGCGGTGAACGATGGCCTGCGCCCTTTGCGGCAGTCAGCGTACAGGGTAAACTGCGGAACCAGCAGGAGACTGCCGCCGTATTCTGTCAGTGAAGTGTGAAATTTGTCTTGCCTGTCCTCCGTACCGGGAAAGATGCGCATGCTGACTAGTTTTTGGGCCATAGCGGCAAAGGCTCGGGTGGTGGCAAAATGGGGACCGTCATCCTCCCCAAAGGCCACCAGTGCCAGAATTCCATCACCGATAGAGGCCACCAGCGAGCCATCGACGCTGACGGAGGCATGTCTCACGCGCTGTGCGAGAATGCGCATTAGCCCACCTCTCCATCGGGAGCGGTGCTGGACGTTTCCCGCTGTTTGCCATTGTGCGAAGCCCGTTTGCGCTCTTCTTCTTCGCGCAGGGCCCTGCGTAGGACCTTGCCCACGATGGTCTTGGGCAACTCGTCACGAAATTCCACCAAGCGCGGCACCTTGTAGTTGGCGAGTTTTTGGCGGCACCAGGCGATGACTTCGGCCTTGGTCAATTTTTCTCCAGGGCGCAGCACCACATAGGCCTTGAGGGTTTCCCCGCGCAGTTCGTCCGAAATTCCCACGCTGACGGCTTCATGCACCTTGGGGTGTTCTAGAAGGACCTCGTCTACTTCGCGTGGATACACGTTGTAACCGCCCACGATGACCATGTCTTTCTTACGATCCACGATATAGAAATAACCGTCTTTGTCCATGGTGGCGAGATCGCCGGTATAGAGCCAGCCGTTACGCAGTGCGCTGGCGGTTTCGTCAGGGCGATTCCAGTATCCGGTCATGACCTGTGGACCGCGAACAATGAGCTCTCCCATCTTGCCCGGCGGAAGTGGCAGGGTACCGCTTTCCATATCCACAATGCGCGCGTCCGTGCCGGGTATGGGCATGCCGATGGAGTTGGGGCGTTGGCCTTCCTGACCAAGGGGGTTGCAGTGCGTGATGGGTGAGGCTTCGGTGAGGCCGTATCCTTCCAGAATGGAGGCGCCTGTGGCCTTCTGAAAGCGACGGAAGGTTTCCCTCGGCAGAGGGGCTGAACCGGAGACACAAATTTTGATGCATCGTAGGTCATGGTCTGCCAGATTCTTTTGCTGAAGGAGTGAACTGTAGACGGAAGGTGCTCCGGGAAAGACCGAGGGGTGAAATTTGGAGATGAGGTGCAGAACGTCCTGTGGCACATAGCGTGGCAGTGGCAGTACGGTGGCCGCTATGGCTACGGGAATGATGAGCCCCGTGGTCAGTCCGTACACGTGGAAAAAGGGAAGGAGGGATATGAAAATATGTTTGTCTTCCACGGTGGCGCCGATAATATCCAGAACCTGGCGGCAGTTTGTACCGAGATTGGCGTGTGTCAACGTGACACCCTTTGGCAGGCCGGTGGTGCCGCCCGTATATTGTAACATGGCAGGGTCTCGTCGCGGGTCATCCACAGAAGCGGAAAAACGCTCGGCCTTGCGGTAGAAGTGTTTCCAAGCGAACACATGTTCGTTGTCATAGGGAATGGAAATTCGGGAGGCATGGCGATCTTTGAAGCGGTACATCCAGTTGAGCGGAAAGGTCAGGCCGTCGGCCACGCTGGTGACGATGAAATGGCGTAGAGGTAGACGCTCGCGAAGGGCGTCGAGGCGCGGCCAGAGCATGTCCAGTAGGATGATGTGCTCTGCCCCGGAATCGCCAATATGCGCCAGAATTTCTTTTTCCCTGTATAGCGGGTTGATCATGACCACCACGGCCCCGGCCTTGATGATGCCCCAGAAGGCCACCACGGTCTGGGGCAGATTGGGCATCATAAGGGCCACGCGTTGTCCCTTGCGGACCCCCATGCCCTTGAGAGCTCCGGCAAATCGCTCTGCGTGTTCATGCAACTGTGCGTATGTGAGTCGCGTGTTCTGAAAGATGACCGCCCAACGGCCGGGGCAGCGCTCGGCGGCATCATCAAGCAGAGCGTACAAGGGGCTGTTCCAGATTTCCGTGACATGTGGAACAAAGGAATCGTAGTGGGCAAACCAAGGACGTTCGCAATCAGTCATCATAGTATCCTGTCGGTCATCATTCTGCGGGTCTGGTCTCCCGGTAGGGGGCACGTGTTGCCGTAACAATGGCATAGGCCTTGATTCCCTCCACGCGGCCAGTAAATCCGAGGTGTTCTTCTGTTGTGGCCTTGAGATTTACCGCGTCAGGCGGCAAGCTTAAAAGCCTGGCCACATTCTTTTTGATCTCGTTGCGGTATGGCGTCAGACGCGGGCTTTGTGCCACCACTGTCATGTCTGCATGCAGGGGTGTGAAGCCTGCCTCGTGTGCCATATCCAGAGCCTGGTGAAGCAGCACGGCCGAGGAAATGCCTTCGAAACGCGGATCATTGTCAGGGAAATGCGTTCCGATGTCGTCCAGACACGCGCAACCAAGTATGGCATCGATCAGGGCGTGAAGCAGAACGTCACCGTCAGAATGGGCCACCACCTCCTGGGTACCGGGAATGGGCACGCCGCCGAGTTTCAGGGGGTGACCCTGGCCAAAGCGGTGAACGTCATAGCCCATGCCTGTGCGCACTTCTTGGGGTGAGGTGTCGTGAAGTCGATCGAGATCTTCGGGACGTGTAATTTTCACGTTGTGATCCTCCCCTGGTATGGCGCGTACTTCATATCCCAGTGCTTCAAGCAGGGCTGCGTCGTCAGTGACGGTCAGCCGGGTTTTGAGAGCGTACGCGTGTGCCTCACGCAAAACTTCCAGGGCAAAACCCTGCGGCGTCTGAACGGACATAAGGTTTGCCCGTGGAAGGGTGCCGGTCACGCGGCCGTCGGCAATGGTTTTGATGGTGTCCGTCACGGGGACGACCGGGATGACGCCATCGGCCCCTTCGTTCAAAGCTGCGGAAATGCGGCGTACCAGGTTCGGTTGAAGAAAAGGGCGCGCCGCATCATGCACCAAAACATGGCGTGCGTTGGCGGGCAAGGCTTCCAGGCCGAGGCGGACGGAATCCTGGCGCAATTCTCCTCCTGCCGTGACGAACCAGGGAAGACCAAGATCCTTCCTGCACCGGGCGTCGCGGATCATGGCCTGCGCCAACTGAAGCTCTTCCGGAGGAAAAACGAAAATCACGCCATCAACAACAGAGCTGCGACTTATGGCTAGAGCCGGGTGCCAGAAGAGCGGCAGATTCTGCCAGAGCAAAAATTGCTTGGAGGTGCCGTTCAGGGCGGCAGCTAGACGGTGACCATGCCCGGCGGCGAGTATCAGAGCCCAGGTCTTGTGCGTGGTGGTTGCGAGGTTTGGATGTGCGAGCATCGTTCCCAATAGTTCCTTTTGAGCGGGGCACGCGTGGCCTGTCAGCCAAGTTGTCGCAGACGGGAGTCGGACGGTAAGCCGGGTTCTGTCGTGCGGTTCCCCGCACGTGACCGTCATTCCTCTAGGAGCGCGGTTGCCCGCGTCCTCCAGCAACCTACCCGGAAGGCTGTGGCCGGGCCAGCCGCCTTCCCTATTTGGTCTTGCTCCGAACGGGGTATGCCGAGCATGCCGCGTCACCGCGGCATCTGGTGGGCTCTTGCCCCACCGTTTCACCCTTACCTTGCCCTGTGGCGAGGCGGTTTGCTTTCTGTGGCGCTTTCCGAGGGTCACCCCCCCTGGGTATTGCCCAGCGTTCTGCCCTGTGGAGCCCGGACTTTCCTCCCCGGGGAAAACCCCGCAGCGACGGTCTGTCCGGCTCCCGTCTGTCAATGCGTGCAAAAGACGTTAGAACCCTTGACCGCCGTCGTCCTCTCCTGGATTTTCTGTGTCGGCAGTTATCTGTGGGGCAGCAGCGGTGTCTTCATCCATGTCAAAATGTCCGCACCAAAATATGAGTCTCTGGCAGTTGGGGCAACTCAGAATCTGCTGTCCGCGTTGCAGTTCTATGAAGGATTGTGGGGGTACGGCAATATGGCAGCCGGAGCAGACGCCGTCTTTCACCGCTACTATGACGGGGTGTTCTAGCCTTTTACGGATAAATTCATAGCGCATGAATACGGGCTGCGGAATAGTCTTGCCAACCGAGGCGCGTTTGGCGTTGAGTTCCTCAAGATCCTCGTAGCCCTGCCGCATTTTATCTTCCAGCCCGGCGCGTTTCTCTTCTAGTTCGGATTTGATGGTATTGTAAGTCTTGTCGATTTCCGCCAGAGCATCGTTTTGTAATTGCAATTCTTCAAGGAGGGTGGTCTTCTCCTCCTCGCGTGAGCGGTTTACTCGTTCCATGCTGTCCATCTCGCGCATCATGGCATGATATTCACGCTGGTTGCCAACCTGCATGAGTTTGTTTTTGCTTTTTTTGATGCGGGCGGAGTCGTCGTCTATGTCATGGGAAAGACGTTTTTGCTGATCCTGCAAATGCGAGAGTTTGTCGAGGATGTAGTTGCGTTGAGTCTCAGCGGCGGCAAAGCGCTGTTCCAGATCGTGCATTTCGTTTGGTGCGCGCTCCAGTTGCTGCTTGACAGCGTGTATGGCATCATCGACCTTTTGCAATTCCACAAGCTGTCTGATTTGCTCAAAATATACGGCATCACTCATGTGGTAATCCTCCTGAAGCGCGGTATGAAAAAGGTCGAAATTCTATGACAGGGGCATGGGGCGGAAAGGTGAGACAGAGGGAACGAAGATTACCTCCACTTTCCGCAGTCGCTGTTGCAGCAGCAGAGCCATGCGCCGCATCATCTCTTCTTCAAGGCTGTGGTGCCCCACATCCAGAAGGCAGATTTCCGCCTCGAGGGCCATGTGATATTTGATATCCCCGGTGACGTAAAGATCCGCTCCTGCGGCCATGGCCTCCCCGAGCAGAGAGGCTCCGGAACCCGTGCAATAGGCAAGTCGTCGAACAAGCTGTGGCTCTGGGCCGCAGACAGTGGCAACGGGCATGGGGGCCTCGCGTGCGATCAGTGAGGCGATTTGTCTGACTGTCATGGGTTCGGGCAAATCGCCCGCAAGACCAAAGCCAAGCGGTAATTCCCCCTCCACAGCCTGTGTCACTGGCTCGAGAACACAACGGCGTTCAAGTTTCAGGGTTTCAGCCAACCAGCCAGCCGGCCCGAGGTGGTTGACGTCCAGCGATGTGTGTGCCGCATAGAGCGGTACGTCGGCGCAAAATAAAAGGCGCAGACTTTCGTGCCAGGCGTCAAGACGTCGAGGAAGCGTCGGCTTGAGCGAAAGAGGGTGATGGCTGAGAATACCCTGTGCTCCGAGTTTCAGCGCTTGCGAGAGGGATGCGGGCGTGGGGTCAAGACACACGGCGAATTTTGTCACATCTTGTCGCCGCGCGGCCACCTGCACACATGAAGCGTCCCAGGCTACGGCGGCGGAAAGAGGAGCAATTCTTTCTATTTCAGAAACAATTTCAGTAAATTGCATGGATATCGCCCGTTTTGCTAGGAACGTAGATAGCGTATGGCATTGACAAAGAGCAAGGTGCCTGGTGCGTCCATCTCTCCACGGGTCCAGCCGGGATGGTTTGTCACATGGTGAAAGGCCTCTGGATGGGGCATGAGACCGAGCACGTGTCCCGTGGAATCGGTCAGACCGGCGATGGCCAAGGCAGACCCGTTAGGATTGAGCGGGTATTCCTGCGTCGGACGGCTCGTGGCTGGATCGGCGTATTGCAGTGCTATGAGGTTTTCGGCTTTCAGACGGTTCATGGTTTCGGCATCGCGGGCAATGAGCTTGCCTTCGCCGTGGCGGACCGGCATCGTTAGCATGGGCATATTTCGGGTGAACACGCATGGGCTTGCAGCATTGGGCAGGAGGTGCACCCACCGGTCCTCAAAGCGGGCGGAATCGTTGTGACCAAGAGAGACTTGGCGTTCGAAGCGACGATCGCCCAGGGCCGGCAGAACGCCCAGCTTGACCAGAAGCTGAAATCCGTTACATATGCCAAGAATCAGCTTGCCCGCATCGAGAAATTCGCGCAGGCTGTCCAGGAGAGGTTTTCCCGTGGCGTCCTTGAGGTAGCGCCAGCGCATGGCCCCGGCCTGGGCCGCGCCCAGGTCGTCGCCATCAAGAAATCCTCCGGGAAAGACAAGAAAATGGTAATCAACCAGGCGTACTTTGCCTGAGACCAGCTCGGAAAAATGAACGACGTCGGCTCTGTCTGCTCCGGCAAGCCGCGCCGTGTGCGCGGTCTCCATGTGTGAATTGGTGCCGTAACCGGTAATGACCAGCGTGTTGACCGTACCCATGCGGGAAGAGCCTCCTTGCTTGCGCCGAGATCCGCCGCCGTCGCGGCAGGGCCGTGTGGTGTACGGCAGGCCCAAGGACGCTGCAGTACGTAGGAACATGCAATGATACGTGGCATGTCCTGTCAAGTCAATGCTGTTAAAAGGTCAAAAGGTGCACTGGATTATGCTCACAGTGTTTTTTCTCGCCATTGTTATCCCGCCGATCTACCTTTCTATGCGGCTGTTTATGGGAAGGACGGGGCGTAAGTGGTCATGGCGGACGCGTCTTGCTGTCTGTTCCGTGCTTCTTGTCATATCGCAGGTCTACACCATCGATTCCACCGTGTTCCGCAATCTCTCCGGGCCGGACATGCCGGCGTGGCTGCTGTTGTTACAGATATGGCTGTTCACGGCCATGATCCTGGCATTCCTGATGTGTCTCTGCGGGGACATTTCCTATTGTGTCTGGCGGGCTTTGGGCCTAACAACTCGTTTACTGAGAGGCACAACCCGACAATGGGGCAGACGCCCTGATCCCGGTAGGCGCGCTTTCCTGCGTCAGGCTTCTTTTTGCGTGACCTGGGGCGTGTCGGCCGTCTCTCTAGGCACTTCGGCTGTGGGAGTTGTGGCCGGGACGGCTCTGCCACAGGTGCACCGCATGGAGGTTGTGATACCAAAGCTGCCACAGGCGTTGGACGGTTTTTGTCTGGCGCAGCTCACGGATGTTCATATCGGCCCCCTCACCAGTATCGACTGGGTGCGGCAGATCGTCACGGTGACCAATGCCGCACGACCAGACCTGATTTGCCTGACTGGAGACCTTACCGACGGCCGCTGGGAATATCAGGTGGCGCATGGCGGCTCGCGTATCGGAGCCATACGCGAATTTGTTGCCTTTCGGGCGCGTCACGGCGTGTTTGCCTGCACGGGTAACCACGAATACTACAGCGACTATGCGGGGTGGATGAGCCTGTATGCGGATGTAGGCCTGAGAGTGCTGCACAATGAGGGCGTTGTTCTGGAACATGATGGCGCACGCTTGTCACTGGCAGGATTGGACGATGACATGGCCGTCACTTACGGGCACGCCCCCGAACGGGATAGCGTGAGCTTGATGGCGACCCTTCCAGGCCTGGCCGAAGGCGCCCTGAGAGTTGTCATGGATCACCGCCCCGTACACGCAGCGAAAAACGCGGCCGCCGGGGCTGACATGCAGCTATCCGGTCACACGCACGGAGGACAGTGCTTGGGCATGGACAAGATCGTGGCCAAGGCCAACAGGGGGTTTGTGCGTGGCTGGTACACCGTGTCGGGCATGCCTGTTTACGTGTCCAGCGGGGTCGGTTTGTGGTCGGGTTTTCCTGTGAGGCTTGGCATACCTGCCGAGATCGCTCTTGTGACGCTGAGAAGCGGCGCTGAACAGGTCATTCGCGACGTAAACGCTCCTGCATGAATAATGACGGGATAGGATAAATCTTTAATATTCCTCCTGCAACGGTGGTATTTTTTGAAAGTATCTCATGTTCTGTGCTCTCGAACTGGTTTTCAAGAAACAGAACATGATATTGAATAAAAGGCATTGCATAATTTTATACTTTGTAGTAGCAATATCATATCGATTAAGTACAATACAGTACAGGAGGTATGCAACATATGGATGACTTTCTGAAACAGGCTTTGGAACTGGCAAGGGCACAGGCTTCCGTGCGAGTGATGACTGAAGAGGAAATTACTGCGTTTGTGACAAGAGTGGCCAACAGTTTGCGCGCCATGGCTTCCGGTGAAGAGGCGACAATGGAAAGTGTTGCTCCTGTTGCGTCAGAAGATGTCAAGAAATCCGTCAAGGAGAAAAGCGTTACCTGCCTGGAATGTGGCAAAAGCTTTAAGATTCTCACCAAGAGGCATCTGGCGCAGCATGGCCTTACGACAGAGGAATACAGAGCCAAATATGGCATGAAAAAGGGCACTGCCTTGGTTTGCAAGTCTCTGCAGCGTGAGCGTCGTAAAAAGATGGCTGAAATGCAGTTGTGGGAAAGACGTCGCAAGGCTTCATATAAAAAGGTATAAAGCACTTGAAGTGTGGGCAAAAAGGCGGGGCTGAGGCTTCCGCCTTTTTTGCCACGGTCTGTGGACGGATTCCTCGTGGTGGGTTGAAAGATGCCATTTTTCCGGACAGCCGCTGATATAGTGCGTCATCTAGAGAGTCTTGGGCTGTTCCATGTGGACATGGGGCTGGCGCGCATGCGGCGTGCCCTGGCGGCCCTTACGCTGTCGCATTTCCCTGGAGTGGTAGTGCAGGTGCTTGGGACCAATGGTAAGGGTTCCACAGCCGCCTTTCTCGCCTCCCTGGCGCTGGCTCACGGTTGTCGCACAGGCTTGTACACGTCGCCGCATTTTGTCAGCCCAGCAGAGAGAATACGCCTGGGCCTCCCATCCTGTGGCGTGTTTGCCCCCTGGCCCATACATCGCTGGCTGAAAGCGGCTAATGACGTCATGGATGTCGCTCCTGATCTCACCTATTTTGAATTTCTCACGGTACTGGCCTTGTTGGTTTTTCGCCGTGAGGGCGTGGAGCTGGTCGTGATGGAAGCCGGCCTCGGCGGACGTCACGACGCCACCACGGCCGTGTATGCCGACTGCCTGTGTTTTTCGCCCATTGCCATGGACCACCGTGACGTGCTTGGCCCTACCTTACAAGATATCGCTCGCGACAAGGCTGGGGCCATACGTGCCAGCGTGCCGGTGTGTATGGCACCTCAGTTCCCTCTCGCGGCCGCAGCTTTGACTGAGGCCGTGCGAGAATGGAAGGCGGAGCTGGTGACGGCCACGCCTGTAGCGGCGGACGTCCCGCTGGGACTCTTTGGCCCGCATCAGCGTATCAATGCCGGGCTGGCGCTGGCGGCGTGGGACAGGCTGGCACCCCTTTTGGGAAAGAATAGGGGAGACAGTTCGGCAGAGTCCCGAGGGCTGGCGCGGGCATTTCTGCCGGGGCGACTGCAACGCGTGCCTGGTAGTTCGCAGTATCCGCCAATGCTTCTGGACGGGGCACACAATCCCCATGGCATGTCGGCTCTGGTGGCGGCCCTTCAAGCGGCTGACATACATCCGGCTGGGGTGGTGTACGCCTGTCTGCGAGACAAGGACTGGCAGCCCGCCCTTCGCCTGTTGCGGCGTCATGTCGGCCAAGTGCCTTTTTTTGTGGTGCCTCTGCATAATCCGAGGGCGGCACGGCCGGAAGACATCGCGGCTGTGCTCGACAGCCCGCCGCTGGCTACAACTGTGGAGATGCTGCATGGGGATGGATGTCTCTCACCGGCGCTCGTTCGCGCACGGGCACTGCCTCGCGCGGGGGAGGAGAACCCTCTCCTGATGACGGGTTCGCTCTATTTGCTGTCAGAATTTTTTGCCCTGTACCCGCGTCACCTGTCACCCGAAGGGCAGGCGCAGGGCGAGGTGACAGACTTTCCGGGAGGAAAAGAATGAAAGACGCTCTTGCCTACAAACCGAAGAATTTCTGGGAGACGGCCGATCTTGCAAAGCGCAAGGCCGTGGCGGCACTGGCGCAGCGATATGTGGATTTTCTCTCGCGTTGCAAGACCGAGCGTGAAACCGTGTCCTACGTACGTGAGCGATTGGCGCAGAATGGCTATGTGGAGGATTTCAGCGCAGAGCGGGTGATGTGTCCCTTGCGAGGCAAGGCCCTGTTTGCGGCACGCCGCGGTGCCGCACCCCTGGATCAGGGGCTGGCCCTGGTGGCGGCCCATGCCGACAGCCCAAGGCTGGATTTCAAGCAGCGTCCCTTTGTGGAACAGGCCGGCGTGGCCCAAGCCAAAACTCATTACTACGGTGGGATACGAAAGTACCAGTGGCTGGCACGACCATTGGCCTTACACGGCGTAGTTGTGCGAGAATCAGGGGAGTGCCTGCCCGTGGTCGTGGGGGAGAAGCCGGGCGAGCCCGTCTTTTGTATCGCCGACCTTTTGCCGCATCTAGCGCAGGATCAAGTAAAAAAGCCTGTCAGTGAGGCCTTTGAAGCGGAAAAGCTTAACGTCATCCTTTCGCACAGCCGGCACAGGAAAGTTCCTGCAACCGCCGAGGATGAGGTCAAGGACCCCGTCAAGGCGCGCTTGCTGGAGCTGCTTCACCAGAAATACGGCCTTGAGGAGGAGGATTTTATCACCGCCGAGCTTCAGGCCGTGCCAGCCGGTCCGGCCCGCTTCGTGGGATTTGACAGAACCCTTGTGGGTGCGTACGGCCAGGACGACCGCATTTGCCTTTTCACGGCTCTGGAGGCCCTGCTTAATGCCGAAGCCACTGGGCGCGGGATGGCCGTTATGTTCTGGGACAAGGAGGAGATCGGTTCCGATGGAGCCACGGGAGCGTCGTCGCGTTTTCTTCAATACTGTGTGGAGGACCTTGTCCGTGCGTGGTGTCCCGGAGCTCTCCCATCACATGTGCTGCTGGCCAGCCGCGCTCTTTCTGCGGACGTCAACGGTGCCCTGGACCCCGATTATCAGGACGTTCACGAAAAGCAGAATGCGGCGGTTCTCGGTTACGGTCCTGTGTTTTGCAAATTTACAGGCTCGCGTGGCAAGTACGGGGCGAGTGAGGCTGACGCTGAATTCTTTGGAGAGTTGCGCGGGTTACTCAACAGCAAGGGCATTGCCTGGCAGGTGGCGGAACTCGGCAAGGTGGATCACGGCGGAGGTGGCACGGTGGCCCTCTTCCTGGCGGCTCTAGGAATGCGTGTCATTGACCTTGGACCGGCCATCCTCTCCATGCACAGTCCTTTTGAACTTGCCAGTACCGCCGATGTTTACGCGACCATGCAGGCCTATCAGGCGTTTTTTGAAGCGCCGGTGACGCCGTCTTGTTAGAGGCACGCGTTCGCTATGTTAAAGGGGGGGGAGCCGCAGGGCTTCGCCCCCTTGTCGTTGATGTGTTCGGGAGCCTATTTCCAGACGGCGTTTGTCTCTTCAGTGCCGTCGTGGATGCGCCGGTGGTTGAAGTATTCTCTCATGGCTGTGTACTGGGTGTTGTTGAGCATTTCAAAGGCCTTTAACGGGTCATTGGCCAGCCCGGGGTGTGTTTTCGCAAGCCGTGACCATGTGCCCGTGGCCCCGCAGATCATGATAGCGTGTTCTGTCGGACATTCCGCGAGATTGCCGGTGTTGTCGATCAGCTCCTGCAGGGAAAGTGGCTCCGACTTCGCAGCCGTCAGTGTCGTACTTGCGGGCATTTGTTCCTCACTGTCCTGTGATGACGCCGTGTCAGCGTTGGTCGCCGCCGTCCTTACCATGAACGTGTCTCCTTCTGAGCAGTGATCTCATATCGCGCCTTGCCGCTTTGTCACCGGAGGTCCGGTCGGACGAATGATACCGGCAATACAGTAAAACGGCAAGGCGTCGGTCGCGATTATGTGGTTGGGTTTAGAAGAGCTGGCGTCCGCCGAGCCAGTGGTGTATGACGCGTCCGTGTAGTGTTTGTCCCAGAAACGGGGTGTTGTGGCTCTTGGAATGCAGCGTGTCAGCAGTGGGGACCCAAGTGGCGTCAGGGTCCAGCAGAAAGAAGTCAGCCGGATCGCCAGGATTGAAGGCGTTGTGTGGCAGTCCAAAAATTTCCCCAGGGCGTCGGCTCCACAGGCGGTGCAGGTCTGCCTCGTTTAGCACGCGGTCTCGTACGAGTCCCCAAGTGAGGCTGAGAGCCAGGTCAAGTCCAGTGAAGCCGTTGGGGGCGTCGTCCAGAGTTTCCTCTTTTTCGTGGGCTGCGTGAGGTGCGTGGTCGGTTACGAGAATATCGATGAGGCCTTCCTTTACGGCACGTTGCAGGGCCTCGCGGTCGGTGGCCGTACGTAGGGGCGGGCTGACCTTGGCCTGGGTATTGTAGCCCTCCAGGGCGGTTTCGTCGAGCAGAAGGTAATGGGGACAGGTCTCGGCCGTGACTTGGACTCCGCGCGCCTTGGCCCAGGCAAGACAGTCCACCGTGAGGGCCGAGGACACGTGGGCTATATGTACGGGAATGTCAAGGTATTCGGACAGCATGATGTCACGCATGACCTGGATGGCCTCGCCAGCGGCGGGTTGCCCCTTGACGCCGAGCATACCGCTTGTCAAGCCTTCGTGCATGCGCCAGCCCTTGGCAAGGTGCGGGTCTTCACAATGGTCGATGAATTTGAGGCCAAGGTCGGCTCCGTATTCCATGATGCGGCGAACGATTTCAGCGCTGATCAGGGGGCGTCCGTCGTTGGAAACGGCCACGCACCCAGCTTCTTTCATTTCGGCCAGGGGGGTAAGTTCCTCGCCCAGGAGCCCCATGGTGGCGGCCGCTACAGGGTGAAGACGAGGGCCATGCGGATGGCTATGGCGGGCGCGATCCAGCATAAAGCGCGTGATGCCAGCCGAGTCGTTGACGGGTTTGGTGTTGGCCATGCACATGACAGCGCCAAAGCCGCCGTGGGCGGCCGCTGTGAGGCCAGAGGCGATGTCTTCTTTATATTCCTGGCCGGGTTCTCTTAGGTGTACGTGAGCGTCAATGGCGCTAGGCATGAGAACAAGACCCGTCGCGTCAAAAATTTCGCAGCCGTCGGGGGCGGTCTGGTGGCCGGCTGGCGTCATGGTTGCAACCCGACCCTCATGAACGAGGAGGTCCACGGGAGCTCCCAGGTGCCGGGCATTTGTGATGCAAAGCGTCATGCGCGTCCTCCGTCGTTACGTGTGGCCAAAAGATAGAGTATGGCCATACGCGTGGCCACGCCGGCAGCCACTTGGTCAAGCACTAGGCAGGCGGGATCGTCGGCGATTTCATTGGAAATTTCAAGCCCACGGTTCATGGGGCCAGGGTGAAGGACCTTCACTTCGGGCAAGGCCAGTGACAGATGCTTTTTGTCGAGGCAGTAGCGGCGGGAATATTCTGCCAGGTCAGGCAGAAGGCCGGCCTGTTGCCGTTCCAGTTGCAGGCGCAGGCACATGACCGCGTCCACGTCTCGCACGGCCGTGTTCAGATCGCTGAAGACCTCCACTGGCCAGTGATTCACGCCGGCGGGTAGGAGGGTGCGCGGCGCGCACAGACGCAGCTTGACCCCAAGCATATGCAGTAAGTGCATATTGGAGCGGGCCACACGACTGTGGGCAATGTCGCCCAGGATGAGCAGGGTGCGGCCGGCGAACTGCCCATGCCATGCCTCGCGCAGAGAGTAGCAGTCCAGCAGTGCCTGCGTTGGGTGTGCGTGCCAGCCGTCGCCACCATTAACGATGGAACAGGGCAGAAGATCAGCCAGAAAGCGGGCTGCTCCGCTGCTGGGGTGGCGGATGACGATGACGTCCGGGGCCATGGCCTGCAAGGTCAGGCCCGTGTCCTTGAGGCTTTCGCCTTTGTTCAGGCTGGAACCCGTTTTGGCCAGGGCAAAAGTGTCTGCCGAAAGACGCTTGCCGGCCACGTCAAAGGAGGTTTTGGTGCGAGTGCTATTTTCCACGAAGAAGAGCACCACGGTCTTGCCCTTGAGCGTGGGCACCTTTTTGACGGGGCGACTGTTGATTTCCTGAAAGCTGGCGGCCACGTCGAGCAGATGGAGCGTGTCCTTCTCGCTCAACTGGGTGACGTCCAGCAGGTCCTTGTGTGGCCAGTGGTATGTCGTGTCGTTTGTCATGCTTGTATGGGGTAAAAGGGAAAAAAAAACCCGTTGCATAACAACGGGAGAAAGAGCTGTACGTCACTTTGACAGAGGTAGATTTGCGGTCGTGCCGTGTCCACCCTGCCGGTGAGGCTGTCACATATGGTTCGGCGTGATACATGAGGACAAATTAGGACGGCGCGGACATATTGTAAAGAAAAAAGTCTATTGACGGTGGGGGAGGCTTTGTCTAGGTTCGAAATAGGTCGTCACACGAAGTAACGGGCACTGTGGGGCAGTGCTGTGGGTGTGGCGGAAATTTTCTTGTGCTTATTGTCGTGTAGAGGGGGAAGGGCATGCTTGCTTCCTTGCTGGTATATGTGTGTTGTGGTGCCGTGGCCGGAGTGCTGGCCGGACTGCTGGGCGTGGGCGGGGGGATCGTGCTCGTGCCCATGATGGTGGCCGTGTTCCCCTCCGTGGGAGTGCCACCGCAGTATGTGCAGCAAATGGCCTTGGCCACGTCGCTGGCCAGCATCATGATAACGTCTGTTTCTAGCGCACGTGCGCATAACGCTCGCGGGGCCGTGCATTGGGACATTTTCAAGGCCATCACCCCCGGCATCCTGCTTGGCACTTTCTGCGGCGGCCTGGTGGCCACACACATGCCCACCCTGTTCCTGAAAGTGTTTTTTATCGGCTTCATCCTTTGCGTGGCGGCGCAGATGCTTTCCAATTACCGGCCACCGGCCAGCCGTGATCTGCCCGGCAAGGCGGGCACGGCGGCCGTGGGCGGGGGCATTGGCCTTATTTCCAGCTTTGTGGGTATCGGTGGCGGCACGCTCTCTGTCCCCTTCATGACGTTCTGCAACGTGCCCCTGCATCATGCCGTGGGAACCTCGGCTGCCATCGGCTTCCCCATAGCCGTGGCCGGCACGTTGGGATACGTGATCGGCGGTTGGGGACGGCCGGAGCTGCCCGCTATGTCGTTGGGCTTCGTGAACTTGTGGGCGTTGCTTGGCATAGCCTCAGCCAGCTTCTGCACAGCGCCGCTGGGGGCGCGGCTCTCGCACTCCCTGCCGTCGGCGAAACTCAAGAAGGCCTTTGCCTGCTTTCTGATTCTGGTTGCCATCAAGATGACGTGGGCCCTGCTGTAGACACGGGGCACCTTTGCCTGTCATTACTCCCTTATTCTACCTTGATAAAAAATACTGGCATAGGAAAACACGTTATCTCGAATCCGTGAGGGGCTGTCAGCGCTCTGTGAAAGACTGACCTATCTTATGAACTGGTTGTGTAGCATCATTTTTGAACAGCAAGGCTAATGTCGCGCATGGGTATGCCCACCATTCCCGTTTGAACACTTGTGGAGACAGATTTTATCATGAGAGCGTCGTGGCGCCAGTCGTGCTGAACGTGCTCCTCCTGTGTCCCCTCGGCCACAGCAATGGCAATGCTGTAGTCCCCGGCTTCCAGAATGGGCATGATGAAGGAAAATCGTGCACGCATGTTCTGTCCCTTGCGCACAATAATCGGACGTTCCCTATAGGTGAGAAAGGTGTTGTCACCAAAAATGTTCTGACCATGGCGGTTTTTGACATAGAAACCGACTATGGGGCTGACAATGTCCTTGTTGGCGTGCACGTTAACCTGTAGGGTAACGGGTTCGCCGCCGACTATCCAGGCCAAGGGATGACATGAATCGTCCAACAGGAATGCGTCGGTAATGGTAGCTCCGCCTTTACCAAAGGCGGCACTATCTTCATTGAAGGCAAAAACTTGAAGGTCATTGCGCAGATTGCTGGCATTGATGAAGTTTGCCCGCATGTCGCGAAAATCCTCTTGTCTGAAGGAACGCCCATCTTCCCCACTGTCACAGGCAGACTTTTCGTTTTCAAACTCGCTGTCGGCGTGTTCGCTTGCCCCCTGCATGTCTTCATACATGTCCTTCAGATAGGTCTCCGTTACTTCCTTGGGGCTGCCAATCTGTTTGACGTGCCCGTTTTCCAGCAGGATGGCCCTGTTGCAGAGACTGTTTACGGCCGCCGTGTCGTGGCTCACAAAGAGTACCGTGTGTTCTGCAATGAAATGGCGCAGGAAGCGCATGCATTTTTGCGTAAAGTAGGCATCACCCACAGCCAGAGCCTCATCAACAATGAGCACGTCCGCATCCACATGGGCCACCACGGCAAAAGCCAGACGCACAACCATGCCGCTGGAATAGCTTTTGACGGGCTGGTCAATAAAATCACCAATATCGGCAAAATTCACTATGACATCATAGCGGGCGTCTATTTCCTCGCGTGTCAGTCCGAGGATAGAAGCATTGAGATAAACGTTTTCCCTGCCTGTGAATTCCGGGTTGAAACCGCTGCCCAGTTCCAGTAGTGCGGCAACGCGTCCCTCTACATGTACAGTGCCGCCAGAAGGGGCAAGTGTGCCGGTGATAATTTGCAGCAGAGTGCTTTTGCCGGCACCGTTTCTGCCGATAATGCCCACGCACTCGCCTTCTCCCACCGTGAAAGAGATGTCCCTCAATGCCCAGTACGGCTGGTAGAAGCAGCGTTTACCCCTGAAGATCATTTGCCACAGGCGGTGCGCAGGTTTGGCGTACATTTCAAAGAATTTGCTTACGCCGTCAACGCGAATGACGGCTCTGGACTCAGAGCACATCAGCAAATCCTTTTTTCATTTTGCAAAAACATGCGGCCCCAAGTTGAAATATGAACAGGGAAAAGAAAAACAGTCCAAGGCACAACGTGTAGTCGGGTTGCTGGGCGTACAAAAGTACCTTTCGTGTCTCTTCCACAAAATGGGTCAGAGGATTGATTTCAAGAAGCCAGCGAAGATTTTCCGGTACTAGGGAAACGGGGTAGAAAATGGGTGTCATGAAAAAAAGTACCTGTGTGACCACACCCGTCAGCTGCGGCATGTCACGCAAATATACGCCGAAGGCCGCCACAGCATAGGAAACTCCAGCCGTGAACAGCGCCATTGGCAACAGCAGAAGCGGCAGCAGCAGCATGGTCCAGGACAGTGACGGCAAAAAGACAAGAATGCCAGCAAGGAGCAGGCAGATCCAGGCCACCCCAAAGATAAAGGTCGTCGCCACAGAGCTCAAGGGCAGGAGTTCGAGGGGAAAAACCACTTTCTTTACAAAACTGGGATTCTGCACAATGAGAGCGCTGCAGGTATTGACGCTTTCCGCAAAGAGGTTAAAGAGCATCAGCCCGCAAAACATGATCAAGGGAAAGGCCGCGCGGTTCTGGTCAAGCGTTTCGATGCCCCAGCGCGCTTTGAAGATGATGCCGAAGACAAAGGTATAAACGGCCAGCATCAGAAGTGGTTGCGCAAAACTCCAGACAAACCCCAGCACGGAACCGCGATAACGTACCTGAATATTGCGCAGGGTCATCTGCACGAGGAGATTACGGTGCCTGAAGAGAAGACGGGGTATAAGAAAAAAATCGAACATCGTTCATTTGTCTGGAAGTTCGGTGAAGCACGGGTAACGGTGTTGTTGGCATATGGCATGGTACAATTCCAGCTTGTAGGGAATGCCCGCTTCACGTAAAAAAGTATAGTATGCTCCGTGAATCTCGTCAATGGGGGCTTGATGTAGCACTGCCACATCGTCAATGACGCCGCATCGTCCACCGAATTCGCGCACTCGTTCGGAGAGCAAAAAATCCAGACCGTAGCCGCTCACGTTGTCCGTAAAAAGGTCGGCACAGTCATGTAGGCTTTTGCGAGTAAAAC
>JAGAEE010000199.1 GCA_017613295.1 Desulfovibrio sp.
GCCATAAGCTTGAAGGCGTTGTCAGCTTGCCCGCATCGTGAGCCAACGCCATCCAGACCGTCAGAGGATCGCCGGCCACCGCGTCCATGCAGCGGGTGATATGTTTCAACACCGAACCACTGTGATAAGCGAGTGGGCCAGCTGGTACTGTATCGGCATCGACAAGGAAACTTGGCAGCCAGTCTTCATGTCGGCTTACTGCTTTCGCAAGCGCATCACCAGGGGTCGCGGAATTGAGGATATGTTGAATTGGCATTTCTTGTGATGTGTTCACGGAATTAGAGCCTTCCAATCCATTCGTGGAAAGGTGGGTAATTCGTCAGTATCCACCTGTAGAAAAGAAAGCGCCATCGTCAGCAGCTTCTCCTATTTGTCCTTGCCTATGGGAACATAGCCATGGGCGAGCAGGGATACATTGCGAGCTTGTAAGGTCGCCTGTAATTCGGTTTGCCGTTTTTGAAAAATATCTCCCAGCTGGTCGCCCAATGCAGCCAGAAGTTGGAAAGACTTTTCCAGGCCAACGCGCGCCACGCCGTCTTCGTCCAGCAGAGGCCTCCATTCATCCCTCATGGCCTCAGGGATATGTTCCAGTCGCACATGGCCATTATCAATCCCGTGTCTCACCTGTAGGGCAATCTTGGCGCATTTTTCAATGGTGCTGTACAGGCGTGCCACGGCGTCGTCGTAATGGCCTGCTATCTATCAATGCTCTTTTGATAACCGTCTGTTCTTACACAAAAAGTTGCTAGTCTTGAGTGTGCCTAAAGTGCATCAGTCCGTGCAAGCATAGTGCCCGTAGCGCACGATACGGCGATACATCTCAGGGTTTGTATCGCCCTCCGTACAGATGAGCAATATGCGAGATTGAGTGTTCAGCCCAAGACGAATGCGGAGTGCCTTCATGCATGATCGCGTCATCACATATTCCAGCGCCCCAGCAGTCACCGCGCCAGATTCGCCTCCTGTCAGTGGTATATCACCCGGATTCGGGGAGGCTAGCAGACGCATTCCATTGGCAGCTACTTCCTCTGAACAGGAGAGGGCCACATCGGCATGTGCCCGCAGTATATTCCAGGCTAAAATGCTCGGTTCGCCACAGGCCAGCCCCGCCATGATGGTTGTCATGGCCCCTGTAACTTTGCGGATTTGACCGTCACCAGCTTGGAAAGAACGGAACAGGCAGTTGGCTGCATGAGGTTCCACAATAACACACACCGGACGTTGCTCCTGAAATATGGCGGTAAAGAATGCGAGCATGGCTCCTGCAAAGGAGCCAACACCTGCCTGCAGAAATATATGTGTTGGTCTGTCCACTCCCAGGTCGCGCATCTGGCGCACAGCTTCAAGCGCCAGAGTCGTGTACCCCTGCATGATGCGGTGTGGTACATCCGTATAACCGGGCCAGGACGTATCCTGAATTAGCACGGCATTACGTTCGGCAGCGTAATCCCGTGCTATGCGCACAGTATCGTCATAATTTTTGTCAGTGACCGTGCAACGTGCGTTTAACTCACGGATACTTTCCACCCGTGCACGAGCAGAACCAACCGGCATGAATATTTCAGCCTTGTGTCCCAGTTCGTGCGCTGCCCAGGATACGCCGAGGCCATGGTTGCCATCTGTAGCAGTGACAAAGGTTACCATGCCGAGCTGTCGTCGTACTTCTGGCGAACATAGTTCAGCAAATGAGATTTCGTTAACCGCCGCTTTCGATAAATTCAAACGATTCGCTAGTTCATGCCCCATGGCGTAAGAACAGCCCAACGCCTTGAAAGCCTTGAGACCGAAGCGATGGGTCTCGTCCTTGACGAACACGCCTCCCAGACCAAGTTCCTTTGCCAGACCGTGTAACGGTATCAAGGGAGTTGGCGAGTAGGAAGGGAATCCTTCATGAAAAGTCACTGCTTCTCGTGCACTATCTTCCCCGTAATTGCTACATTCCGGTGCAATGCCGGAGGAACGCTGCAATGTGTTGCTTTGCCAGGTAATCATTTCCATGTTTACGGCCTGCTGAATGTAGCTGCTATCCTCCCGCTGCCGCCTGCTCATCAGCTGTTTCTGCGGCACTGTCCCATCCGGATTTTTGGCTTTAGCTTTTATGTAATCAGTCTAGAGTATGTATGGGATGGTCTGTAAGAGCGATTCTCCCTTATGGAGCAACACCAAACAATTTCTATAGAGTAAGAATTTTCCTTCTAATGGAATATTCTTTTCATATGTTGTCATAAATTCAAAATTGACCAAGGGGAGGGTATCATCTCATATTTACTACGCCAGCACTCGGCCCGCGTAACGGTTCCACCAAAAACGGCGACACCGTTAATGATGTCGCCGTCTGACATATAAAGAAAAAGAACTATGAACGCGCCTTATCTGGGAGGCTCACTGCGTTGCTTTTTCTTTTGCTGAAGCCAACAATCTTAACGCTGAGCGATGATGTCGAGGAAAATCAACGGCTCCTTGCCTGTGTTCTTAAGAGCGTGGGCGTCGCCAGGGCGGGCGATGGTGACATCACCTGCCTTCACAGGCGTTTCCTTGCCTGCGGTGTCTGTAAATACTCCCTCTCCAGAAACGATGATGTATGAGTCCTCATTGTTCTCATGTTTGTGCATTCCGATGGAGTCGCCGGGCTTGAGGGTCATCCAGCCGATTTCCTTGATGACCATATCCTTCGTAGCATCATTGCGGGTATAGGCGAACTGCCCGAACAGCGTGCCCTGTCCTTTGGCCACATTATCACGGTTCCATGTTTTCAGCTGGTCCTTGGGATAAAGCTGCGGTTCGGCCGCCATGGCGGAGCCACTGAAAAGCAGACTGCACAAGCCGACAAGAAAAAGAGACTTTTTCATGATAAACCTCCCCGTTTACGTACAGAAGCTGTTGTTTGAAAAAGGGCCTGTCCTGAATTCTTCGTGAAAATCACTATCACTTAGTTCATCGGTGTTCAAGGCTTGAAAACTTTTTGCTTTTTTATCGACACATTCATGTGGACCGAGTTTTCTGGACTGAACTGATTCTCACTTTCATGTCCTCGAACACCTTGATATCAAGAACGACATAGTACCCTTTGAAGGAAATTGTCATCACTGTCTGCAACGGGGACGTGAAAACGCCCGCCCCAGCCATTCGGCCAGAAGCGGGCGCTCTCACAGGTAGGATGTCCCCAGATAATTATGCCTTTTCAATGGCTATGACCTTCTCCTTGTTCTTGGATTCCGCCAGACGAGGGATGGTCACAGTAAGCACGCCATTCTTGTGCGCTGCGGTGATGGCTTCCACGTCCGCGTCTTCCGCCAGGGTCATGCTTCTACGGAAGGAGCCGAAGACGCGTTCCGTGACGTGCTTATCCTTGTTCTCTGACTCGGACTTCTTCTCACCAGATATCTCAAGGATGCCGTCGTGGACGGAGAGCTTCACGTCGTCCGGCTCAACACCCGGAATCTCAATCTTCAAGGTGTAAGCCTTGTCATCACTGGTAAGATCGACGCTCGGCATCAGGGATTCATCCTTTGGAATGTTGCGGAAGAAAATTGGTGCCCACGGTGTACCATTGAAGAAGTTGTTGAAGAAGCGGTCTATATCGTCACGCATGGGCGTGTTGCGGAGCATGGCGTCTCGGGGAGCAAACCAACGACTAGGAGTAAATGTAGTGTTCATAACAAACCTCCTGTGGAAATCTTGTTAAAAACATAGTAAGATGCCTTGACATGTTGTCAAGGACCTGTGAAAAAGTATTTTTCTTACAACTCTAAAGATTTATTAGAAAATGGACGTTAAGGATTTTGGGGAGGGGGAACCCTCATAAAGGGTGGTGCGTTATGGGAAATAGGCTTGAATTCCGTCAGGAATCTTCAGAAGAATCAGGCTGGCTTTTGCTGCGCATGTACGATGAAGCGCTTTCTGCCATGGAAAGCGCCCGTCACGGAATATGCCTTCAGGACTATGGCTCCAAGGGACGTCATATTTCAAGGGCTATTGCTATATTCCACGAACTTACCTGTGCGCTTGAGGATCGGGAAGATCCACTGGCAAGACATCTCGACAGCCTTTATCTCCTGTGTACTGCCAAGCTGTTACGGGCGAGTGCGGATATGGATGAGAAGCCCGTGGAAAGCGCTCAAACAATTATTGGGAAGCTGCGTAACGCCGTTGCCAGGGGAATACCCTCCATGCCAAAGGACGGAAGAAGGGCCCATGTGCTGGCATTTGAACCTCATGAAACGTGTATCGCGTCCTGATTTACGTCGGTTTCTTCGCTGACGACTGCCGACATGGTTGGCCTTTGGGGCCGTTGCATAAACTGGAATTTGTTTAACACCTTTCTGAAATCCATTTCTTTGACCACACAATCAATGTTTCGGACATCAAATTGAAATCAACTAATTCGAGATGTTTCATTTTCAAAAAGGTATCAATAATAATCTGCTCATCTGGAGATACAACTTGAAGCAATTCTTTTTGATGTTTGATATAATTTCCTGTCTGCTTAAAGGCTATTGCTTGTATAACGAAAGATGCGGATTTGTATAGCCCCCTCAAAATATCTTCGCTCTTTTCATACAGCATGTTGTGAACGCATCCGTGAAATATGTTACAGGCACCAATTTTGATTGCCCTGTTCACAGCACTTTCATCAACTGCCAATAAAATTTCGTCAAGGCTTCCCAGAATTGGTGTGGTGTCATGGTAAAATTGAAAAAGGTCAGATGGCTCCCAATTCATGATTTCGTCTTTGCCAGAAAGGAAGCCGCAAATCAGTTCTCTGTGAGGAAGGCAATCCAGCATGGCACTATAAGATTGAATATCTGCGAC
>JAGAEE010000200.1 GCA_017613295.1 Desulfovibrio sp.
CATAGCAATGCGACGCTTTTGATTATCTGCCCGTACTGCCTGGCGGAAATAAGAAGTACATCTCTCTCATGCACCCAGAATGTAAACAGGTGAGCAGACGAAGCTTGAGATCGCTGCTGAGGGTTATGCAGGCGTATACCTACGCTGACGGACTTCACAGTACATGGTCCTCTGCGACAGCTGGGATCCCTGGGAGTTTGTGAGCATTTTCAAGATTCCCAACATCTCGCTCATCTCTCATGAGCGGGTTGACGCGGCAATCTCAGCGCTTCCTGAAAGAAGAGCAATGAAGCGCAGAAGAGAGGTCGTCCCAGACTGTGCGGCGCGAAGATCAATAGTACGACTCTTCCTCTCGTCGAGGTTGATGGCTGCGACGACAACGTGGGCTATGTCAGGACGTGGCTCTTCGGATTCAAGAAATCGGTTCAGGCCAATCGTGACGAGCAGGGGTGCATCACACCAAAAGAAACGTTAAAAGGTGATACGTTCCACGTTTCGTACGTGTTCATTGAAAAGGAAATAATTATCAAGAATGTCGTTCATGGGCGTACATACGATATCGCCGACTTCGTATTTCTTACGTACGGCCTGCCGTTGTAAATCACGTACCTGCCGTCAATATCCGCATCCTGGAGGTACTTTTGCTCGAGATATCCTGAACGTATCGTCGCTTTTGTCTTCAACGTGCTTTCTTCTGAATGCTTGCATGCAAAAAGGTAGGCATGTTCCATACTCTCATCCGCGATAACGATATCGAGCTATTTGCCCTGGATGCCGCTTTGTCCCCTGTCATCAAAAAAAATCTTATGAGTAAAAAGCCTGCTGTTCGCAAGTTGGACCATAGCACAGGCTTCAAAAATATGACCAAGAAGATGAGCGTGATTATGTGCTGAGAAGGGAAATGCCTTGTGGCATGACCACACGTAACGGCGTATTTGCAGGAGATGATGTGCTCAACCATCCCGCGTTGGTAGTGCATGCCATGCAGCACGTCAAAAAGGTCGTTTGACAGTTGTTGAGGTCATCAAAGGTCATCACTTGACGTTCGTTGCCTTTCCCCCAGGGGCGTGCGGAACAGTCTGAACGGTCGGCATGCACTCCGGCGGCGTCGGCTTCCCGCGTTGTTTTGCCTTACAGATAAGCTGTGTCATGCTCCCCATGGGGCAGAAACTGCACCATGTGCGTGGACGGTACAAGGCCATGACGATGAGACCGATTACGGCAGAGGTGAGCATGAGACTGTAAAAACCGTAGCTGAACTGCACAATCCAGGAGGGCGCGTTTTCTTGGCCATGCGCCCAGGGCATGCTGAAGATCCAGAGCAGGTCAACGGCTTCCCGCAGCGAAGCCGTTCCCTGGAAGACCAGATACGTCTGGTTGAGTATTGTGCCGAACATGGTCAGAAAAAATATCATGAAGCCATACCGAAACAGTGGGGCGGCCACCCAGCGTGGGGCGGGCGTCCTGCGGGAGCAGCCGAGCGTCCGGGGCAGAAGGGAGAAAAGCTGCCCCCGTCCACAGTATCTGTTACAGAATGCCTTGTTGCCGAACACAAGGGCGATGAACAAGGGCAACAGAAAGTCAATCATTCCCAGCCAGGCGAAAAGAATGTTGAAGAGGCCGAGGGCAAAATACACAATGGGCCACAGCCAGAGATAATCGTACCAGTGCTTTTTTTTCATGCTGTGCCCTCTCTCTGCTGCAGGGCAATGCAATCTGCCGGACATTCGCGTGCGCAGGTACCGCAACCGATACACCGGGCACAATCGACTACGGCATAGCAGCCGTGCCAAACTGTAATTGCCGCCCGTGGGCATACTTGCACGCATGATCCGCAGGAGACGCAACGCTTTCTGTCCACATGAGCCATTTTTTTGGGAGTCATTCTTTCTTTCCTCTATTCATCACCGATCTTCATCACCGAAAAAACGACCTTGCGTCGCAACGCACGCATCACGTATGTAACGGCCATGTATTAATGGGAGAGGTGTTCTATTCCCCGATGAAGCATGCGCGCCATTTCCGGGGGAATGTCACTCACCCAAGATCCAGTGCTTGCCGCAAGTATCCATGTCTCTACAAATACCGCCACTACCCCTGCCCCCCACAATCCACCAGGGCAGACGCCATCCGAAGCTTGCCCCCACGGGCACGGCAAGACAGCCGGTTTGCGGGCAGGCGGTCACACATTCCTGGCATCCATTGTATTCTGGTGAGGTCACATGCGTTTTAGGGGCTTCGGCGATACCCTGCGGACAGGCCCGCGCGCAGGCGTGGCAGGGCGCGTAGGAAGCAGGATTGCGTCTCACGGCCACGGGTGATATCCATGACAGCAGCCCAATCACGAGAGCCACGGAAGGGCTTGGCGGTGTGAAGAAGATCAGCATCTTGGTGTCGGCCACCATATATTGTAAGGGGAAGACAGAAAAGTATCTCTCTGTGAGAGATTCATGCCGCCGGGCAGTATCAGACGCAAGAAGAAGACCAGCAGCTGGTACTTGGGAAGGTATAAGGTCAAAGTCACCCAGCGGGGAGGAGATATGGTGACGCCCCACTGGCGTCCCAGACAACAGCCAGAAGGAAACGGCTCCCACTGGACAGACATATCCGCAAAAGCTTTTGCGCAGCAGCAGGGCCGACGCCAAGGCACACAAGAGGATGTCAATCCGGCGGGATGCACGGCGTCCCATGCATCCGTCAGGAGAAAACGCTTGAGGCCAGCAAGGCGCTGATAGGCAAAAAGCCTTCTACAGCAGGGGGACGCGCTACGTACGTCTGGCTAAGCCCCATAGCCCATGCCGCATACAGAGCAAAACGCAGTCCCACCCCCTGCCATGCTCAGCAGGAAAACAATCTGGACGGAGCGGTGCCCTACAGCAGCCCATCGGGAGCGGGTGAAGCGGCCTGAACTTTTGGGAATTAAAGGTGTTCCAGTACCCATTGGCGTAATACGAAAGCATTGTTGTGGGTAGCATCTTTGGCGGCGTATAGCAGAGTAACGGGTCCCACTGCCAGGGCATCTCTGCACCACTTGACGAAAGCCGCCGCTTGGGGATTAACCGCCAGTTCTTCGCGGTACGCTGACGCAAAGTCCGCGAAGCGATCTGCGGCATGACCGAAGCGCTGACGTAATTCGCGGGAGGGTGCGACAACCTTTTCCCAGTGGTCCAAGGCGATGGTATCTTTAGAAAGTCCCCGTGGCCAGAGGCGATCCACCAGAACGAGGCGTCCGTCAGACACTGCCGGAGGTGCATAGGCCCGGCGGCAGCGAAGCCGCAAGGCGTACATCTTCCTTCCTGTATCGTCGCTGGGGACGGTCTCCAGCCGGAAGACATTCAGCGTTTCCACATCCGGGCACGCGAAGATTGCCGAGCCTGATGGTTGGCCGGGGATGGCACCACCATAGCGTAAAATATCGGCGAAGATAAAGGCCACATGCATTGCCATAGGGCACAGAAATCCCCGTTCTGCATCAAAATCCCAGCTGTCGCCGATTTGATGACCGTGGTGACAAGGGTGAGTCCCTTTTCTGTCAACAAGTGTAATGGTGATGGCAGGACGTGGCACGCCTATCTCCTTCCTTTTCTGAGAGTACAGCCTTACATGGTGTTTTTTCAGATTGCTGCAGAACAATCATAGGCAATTCCATTTGTCTCTTCTGTGCTCTTCGTCACAGTTCGGTAGCGCCAAGTCATTTATTGTCAGTTCCAGAGGAAGCATCATGTATCGTGGCTGGTTTTCTGCCAGTCACCGTTTTTGGAGCAAGTCCGCGTTGAGTGGAGCGAGATTGTCGCGAGAGCACAAAAAAAGGGCTTACGATTTCTCGTAAACCCTTGAAATTTTTGGCTCCCCGAGACGGACTTGAACCGCCAACCTAGTGATTAACAGTCACCCGCTCTGCCGATTGAGCCATCGGGGAACACAAAAGAAAATGTACTCAATTTTGAGCCGCTCTGTCAAGTGAAAAATAGAATTTTTGCCAGGGGTGATGCATTTACCTTCGACGGCGAAACCCCCATGGTCACTCGAACCTGTCAAAAAAACGGTCTGCTCTTGAGACAGGGTGCGGAGCCTGCCCGCTCCCGCCATCTCCGTGAGAAGGAACCGAGGATTACAGGGACTCACAAATCTCTCAGGCC
>JAGAEE010000201.1 GCA_017613295.1 Desulfovibrio sp.
AGCCATTCCGGCTGCAGCACGGGTCTCGGCTGGCCGGTAAAGACCACGACGGCCAGACTTTCAATAAAAAAAGAAACGGCGATGGCGCTGATGAGCGCGGAAATGCGCGGTGCATCGCGCAGGGGACGATAGGCGACCTTTTCCACCAGCATTCCCAGAAGGCTGGCCCCCAGCACGGCTATCAGGGCTGAGACTCCCCACGGCCAGCCAAAGGCAAAGGTTCCGAAAAACACAAAATAGGCGCCCACCATCAAAATGTCACCATGGGCAAAATTGATGAGTCGCAGGATGCCGTAGACCATGGTGTAGCCGATGGCTATCAGCGCATAAAGCGATCCCAGCGTCAGGGCGTTGAAACAGTGCTGCAAAAACATGTCAAGGTTCATGGTGACCTCAGCCCGATGACAAAAACCTTCAAAAAGACAAATCGCCCCGCAGCTGCTGAAGCTGCGGGGCTAACCTGTCGGGTTTACTTCGGTGTCACTTCGCCAACATACACCCGCTTGCCATCCTTGTACTCAATAATGCCCACAGGCATTTCTGCATCGTGGGTGGCATTGATGGAAAGCTTGCCAAGGGCCGTGGGCAGCTCCCTGGTTTCTTCCAAGGCCTTGGCAATGGCCTGAGGGTCAACTGAATTGGCACGCTTTATAGCGTCTACAATGAGAAAATAGGTGTTGTAGCCCAGGGCGCCATTAACGTTGGTTTCCTTGTCAGGATAGGCAACCTTCCAGGCCTCCGTGAAACGCCTGGCCTCGTCGGTCATGCTGGGCATAGTGGGATCATAGGGAAAGGTCGTGTGCAGGAAGCCCTCTGCCGCCTTGCCCCCCAGCTTGAGGGTGTCGGGATTGTCCATGGCGTCTGCCCCCATGAGACGGAAGGTGGCGCCCAGCTCACGAGCCTGCTTCATGATGATGGCCCCCTCGGCGAAATAGGCAGGCATGAAGACAATGTCCGGTTTCTTGGCGATGAGCTCCGTGAGCTGCGCGGTAAAATCCTGATCTCCCGAGCTGTATTTCAGCGTGGCAACCACTGAACCGCCAAGCTTCTTGAACGAACGTGAAAAGAAACTGGAGAGGCCGACAGCATAATCATTGGTCATGTCCATGAGCACGGCAGCCTTGCGAAACCCAAGATTGTCATAGGCATACGTGGCCGCAGCCGCTCCCTGGTAAGGATCAATGAAACAAGCGCGGAAATAGTATTTCTTGCCCTGTGTCACCAGCGGATTGGTGCAGGATGTGCCGACACCGGGGATCATGGCCTTTTCAGCCACTTCCGCCCCTGCCATGGCCAGCGAGGATCCGTAGGTGCCGATAAGCGCCACAACCTTGTCGCGCTCCACAAGACGCTTGACGGCATTGGCCGCCTCCACCTTGTCTGACTTATTGTCAACCACGACCAGTTCCACGGGACGATCAAGCACTTTGGGCATCTCTTTCTGGGCAAGACGCACTCCCTCCAGTTCCAGCTGGCCGCCAAACGCGTTTTGCCCGGTCAGGGGAAGATAGACGCCGACCTTGATGGGCGCGTCGTCAGCAGCCTGTGACTGGCCTGTGGCGCAAAAAAACAGTGCGGCACTAGCCAGCAAAGCAAAAAAAGTACCCAGTTTCATCCTAGCCTCCATAGGGTTGTGCGTTCTGCCGGGCAGGCGATGCCCGTCGTGTATATGTACAACACTCGAGCATTTCCGGCAAGAGCTACATAATCGGACTGATGAAGCTCATAAGACCGGAAATGGTGCATCCCTCAGCAAATAAGGTTCACTCGCGAAAAGATGACTGCTGACCTAATTATTTCCCTCAACTTCTTTCATTTTCCCTGCCCCTAGATTTCAGCCATGAAAGAGCGCCTCATAGCGGGCAAAAAGTCGTACGTCAGGACGAGAAAACCTGTCCCACTCAGACGTCAAAGCTAGACCGGGGATAATGGCGCGAATCACGGGTATATCCAGATCGCGCCTTGTCAAATCTACATAGACCGGCTTTCTTCCCTGGGCTTCCAGAACGGTTTCCAGCAGACGGCGATTCGCCGAGGCCGAAGGAAATCCGTAATCAGGCAAGTCCTCCAGCATTCGCACTGGTAAGCCCGCGAGTCCCTGTGCAGACGGCTGTGGCGGCGTGCTCTGCGCTGCAGAATAGGGCCAGGGCGTTTCGGTGAGCGCCGCCAGAGCGGCACTCGGTCCACTAAGACTGGCTGCAGTGGCTCGAGCCACTCTGCCCCCCTGCCCCATGACAAAACATTTGTACACTGGGACTCCCACTTCACTGGTCAAATCCTGAAACTGCACTCGGATACCGCAATGGGCGTAATCGTCCAACAAAGACTGGATGCGTCTGTCACGGCTTGCCAGAGTAAAACACTGCGTACGAGCGAACGGCGTGGTAGCCTCGGCATCACGCTCCACAATTTCCGTCAGGGCCGACACTGCCGCCTCGTCTATCGTGTTGCCAGAGGCCAGCCCTGTGGAACCACCGGCCAGAAATAGTGAAGGTTCATCCAGGTTGCAAAAAAGGCAAACCGCCTGGGCAGGGACAAACACCACCTCCCCAGCAGGATCTGCAGCGGGTAACCAGTGCAGAATCTCGTCATTGTATGGAGCTTCCAAGGGAAGGAGGTTCGGATCCAAAACCATATGACCGTTTGTCAGAAGCTCAGAACGACGTGCCCTCCGAAGAGGCAGGGAATGTTTGCGATCCAGCACCCCACTGGCATGTGACTCTCCATGTCCAACACTCACGTAGGCACTGGCCCGCTCCACAATCTCCATAGCATAGGAGGCACGCGCCGCCGCCAGGGACAAACCCCGGCCATAGGCC